>JAPTUI010000174.1 GCA_028067895.1 Pseudomonadota bacterium
GTCCTCACCGGCAAACCGTCCGAGGCGCGCGTGCACGGCAGCGTCGCCGCGGCACTCATCGCGGCCCAGAGCGGCGCGCGGATCTTGAGGGTTCACGACGTGGCCGCGACGGTCGATGCGCTGAAGGTCCTGGTGGCAGTCACGGACTGCCCCGCGGGCGGCTAAGCGACGTCGGCGGCACGCCTGGGCGGCTCAGCCGATCCTTACTCCTTGTGCGGCAGGCGAGGCGTTGGCGTTCCCGGGCAACGCTCGGTACGCATTACCCGCTGGCGCGCAAACGCTTGGGGTCGCTCCTGCGCCATCGGGGTACAACTGACCCGTCAGTACGAAATTACGAAAACGTCCTGCAGCACGCAGCGGCGAGTGTGCGCTGCGGCACGCGCGGAGGCGGTGGTGCGAGCGCCGCAGTACCGCGCGTGGCGACAGTGGCAACTCGAGGCATTGGCCTCGGGCAGCGGCGTGTTGCCGAAGTTTTCCCCCGATGCTCGAGGGAGCGAGCGTGATTGCGGACTCCTCGCACGCCTGCGCCGCATCTGCGCCGGCGAGATTCAGGTGGCGCGGATGCGCTCGGCGATGCGTCCGCCGCGCACTCGGGGCGCTTACGGCTGTCACCCCTACGACCGGTTCTTCTTCGTCATGCGGCTCATGGGGCACGCCTATGTCGGCTCGGTGGGTGCCCGCTCACCCGCGGCCGGGCATGCGATGTTCGTGCGCTACCGGGCCCCCGGGGCGCACCATCACGCACGCTGCGCGTGCTGGCGAGGTTCGTGCCCAGGCGGGCCGTTACCGGTGCGCAGGTACGCCGGTGAGGTGCGGGACGTCGAGGGCGAGGCGGGTCTGTGCGGATGGCGTGTTCTGCGGGTGCAAGGCGCGCACTGACTTGCCTGTCACCGGCGGCTGCGCTTGCGGCTCATTGTGCTTGCGCTGGCCCCTCGCTGGCGCGATGGCCGATAATGCGTGTGGGCAGTGAACCGGCAACGATGAGGCGCGGCGCGTGAGCAGGAAATACTTCGGGACCGATGGCGTGAGGGGCCGGGTGGGCGAGGACCCCATGACGGTGGACTTCGCGCTGCGCCTGGCGAGTGCGGCCGGCCGCGTGCTCGCGCCCGAGGGCGGCACCGTGCTGATCGGCAAAGACACGCGCCTCTCGGGCTACATGTTCGAGTCGGCGCTCGAGGCCGGCTTCGTCGCCTCGGGCGTGAACGTCATGCTGATCGGGCCGTTGCCTACCCCGGGCATTGCCTATATGACGCGCCGCTTCGAATGCGACCTCGGCGTGGTGATCAGCGCCTCGCACAATCCCTACGACGACAACGGCATCAAGTTCTTCGACGGCGAGGGCGGTAAGCTCTCCGATGAGCTCGAGGCGCGCATCGAGGCGGAGCTCGACAACCCGGTGCTGACCCGCGCCTCGCGCAGCCTCGGACGCGCGATGCGCGTTGACCGTTCCCGGACTGCCTACCAGGAGTTCTGCGCCTCGACGCTGCCGGAGGGGACAGATCTCGCGGGGCTGAAAATCGTGATCGACTGCGCCAATGGCGCAGCGTACAAGGTCGGTCCCAGGGTGCTCGCCGACCTCGGCGCGTAGATCGTGCCGATCGGTTGCTCGCCGAACGGGCGGAACATCAATGACGGCTGCGGCTCGTTGCACCCGGAGCTGCTGCAGCTCACCGTCACCGGGGTGCGTGCACAGGTCGGTGTGGCCCTCGACGGGGACGGGGACCGCGTGGTCCTGGTTGATCACCTCGGGCGGATCGTCGACGGCGACCAGATCCTCTACATCCTCGCGCGGGCCCGTCATGAGGTCGGCGCTCTCACCGGGCCGGTCGTCGGTACGGTGATGAGCAATCTCGGCCTGGAGGTCGCGCTGCGCGAGCGTGGCATCGAGTTCCGCCGCGCCGCGGTGGGCGACCGCTACGTGCTCTCGCTGCTGCGCGAGACCGGCGGGATGCTCGGCGGGGAGACTTCTGGACATATTCTCTGTCTCGATCGGACCACCACCGGCGACGGTCTGGTGAGCGCGCTGCAGGTGCTCGAGGTGATGCAGCACACCGGCCGCTCGCTTGCGGAGCTCGCCGCGCCGATGCGCAAATTCCCGCAGGTGCTGCTCAACGTGCGGGTTGCCGAGCGCTTCAATCCGAGCGAGGTCCCGAGCGTTTGCGCGGCGGTGGCGCGCGTCGAATCGAAGCTCGGCAGCACCGGCCGGGTGGTGCTGCGCGCCTCGGGGACCGAACCGGTCATCCGGGTCATGGTCGAGAGCCGCGAGGAGGCCGGTGCGAAGGCCGCCGCGGCCGAGCTCGCCGAGGCCGTGCGCACCGCGACGCGCTGAAGGACCCGGCGGCACGCGTTGCGCTGCGGGGAGCGCACCGCTATCATCCCGCCCCCGTTCGAAGTCGGGACTCGCGCATGCGCCGCCCCATCGTTGCCGGAAACTGGAAGATGCACGGGACGCGCGCCGACAACGCGCGCCTGATCGAGGCTTTGCTCGCCGGGCATCCGGACCGTGCGCTGGCCGAGTGCCTGGTTTTCCCGCCGTTCGTGTACTTGCAGGACGTGGGGCGCCTGGTGCGCGATACCCCGATCGAGCTGGGTGCGCAAAACGTGTGCGCCGAGGCGAGGGGCGCTTTCACCGGGGAAGTCTCGGCCTCGATGCTGCAGGACGTGGGTTGCCGGTACGTGCTGGTGGGGCACTCCGAGCGGCGCTGGATCTACCACGAGGATGACCAGCTGGTGGCGCGCAAGTTCGCTGCCGCCCAGGCCAAGTCGCTGGTGCCGATCCTGTGCGTCGGAGAGCACCTGTGGGACCGGGAGAATGGACGGACCGAGGAGGTCGTCGCACGGCAGCTCGACGTCGTGCTCGAGCTCTGCGGGGTCGGCGCGTTGGAATCGGGCGTCATCGCCTATGAGCCGATGTGGGCCATCGGCACCGGGCGTACCGCGACGCCCGAGCAGGCGCAGGCGGTGCACGCGTTCATTCGCGAGCGGATTGCGAAACGGGATGCTAAAATGGGGGAATCGACCCGCGTGCTCTATGGCGGCAGCGTCAAGGCGAGCAACGCGGCCGAGCTGTTCGCACAGCCGGATGTCGACGGCGGCCTGATCGGCGGCGCGTCGCTCAATGCGGAGGAATTTTTGGCGATTCTCGCTGCGTGCGGGTTGCGCTGAGCGGTTGTAATTATGCTGCATGACGTTTTATTGGTGATTCAGCTGATTGCTGGAATATGCATCATCATCCTGGTGCTGCTGCAGCACGGGCAGGGTGCGGATGCGGGCGCGGGCTTCGGCGCGGGTGCCTCCGGCACGGTGTTCGGTGCGCGCGGCGCTACGACGGCGCTGTCGCGCGCGACGGCGATTTTCGCCGCCGTCTTCATGCTCAACAGTGTGGCGCTGACTTATCTCAGCACGCGTACGCACGAGCAGCACAAGACGATTCTTGATATTGCGGGGCAGACGCATGCCACGGGCGCGAAGGCGCCGGCGCCGGCTGCGCCGCAGAATGCGGGGACGGCCGGCAAGCCGGCTGGCGCACCGCCGAAGCCGTGAGGCTGGCACCGCAGCGATGATGGTTGATGTTGCCGACGTGGTGGAATTGGTAGACACACTAGCTTGAGGGGCTAGCGCCGCGAGGCGTGTCGGTTCGAATCCGACCGTCGGCACCAAATTGTTTTCGTGCGCTGCTACAATGTGCAGCTTCGGAGGGGAGGCGCCGAAAGGGCCTTCTTTTTTCCGCGGTTTTGCTCAGGCGATGGAAGCATGCTGAACAATTACTTGCCGATTCTGATTTTTCTCGCCCTGGCGACCGGCATCGCACTGGCGCTGCTGACCCTCGGCTCCACCATCGGCCGCCTGTTCGCGCGCAACCCGGCCGACCGCGACAAGCTCTCCGCCTACGAGTGCGGTTTCGAGGCCTTCGAGGACAGCCGCATCAAATTCGACGTGCGCTACTACCTCGTCGCGATTCTGTTCATCGTCTTTGACCTCGAGACCGTCTTCTTCTTCCCCTGGGCCGTGGCGCTCGGGAAGAACGGGATCGCCGGTCTCATTGCCATGGTGGTGTTCCTCGGCATCCTCACCGTGGGCTTCATCTACGAGTGGAAAAAAGGGGCGCTCGAGTGGGATTGACGCAAGAGCAAGAGGGCTTCGCGCAACGCGGATTCCTCACGACCCAGGTCGACAGCCTGCTCAACTGGGCCCGCACCGGCTCGCTGTGGCCGATGACGTTCGGCCTCGCCTGCTGCGCGGTGGAAATGATGCATGCGGGCGCGTCGCGCTACGACCTCGATCGCTTTGGCGTGGTCTTTCGCCCCAGTCCGCGCCAGTCCGACGTGATGATCGTGGCCGGCACGCTGGTCAACAAGATGGCCCCGGCGCTGCGCAAGGTGTACGACCAGATGGCCGAGCCGCGCTGGGTCATCTCCATGGGTTCGTGTGCCAACGGTGGCGGCTATTACCACTACTCCTACGCGGTGGTGCGCGGCTGTGACCGGATCGTGCCGGTCGATGTGTACGTCCCCGGCTGTCCCCCAACCGCCGAGGCGCTGGTGTACGGCATCATCCAGCTGCAAAAGAAGATTGCCCGCACCAGCACGATCGCCAGGTAGAGCGCACACCATGGAACAATCCACCGAACAAGCCGCCGCCGGCAATGCTCTTGAGGCGCTGGCGCGTACGATCGAGGCGCGGGTGAGTGGCGTGCGGCGCTTGCCGTCGCTGCCGCAGGACCTGGCCTTCGAGGTCGAAGCGGATCGGCTGCTCGAGGTGTGTCGGGCGCTGCGCGATACGCCGGAGCTGCGCTTTGAGGCGCTGATGGACGTCGCCGGCGTCGATTACCTGCACCACGGTCGCGAGGAGTGGCTGACCTCCGGGGCGACCCGCAGCGGCTTCAGTCGTGGCCGCGAGGTCAATGCGCCGCCGGATCCGGACATGCCGGGGCGCTTCGCGGTCGTCTATCAGCTGCTGTCGATCACGCACAATGCCCGTCTGCGGCTGCGCGTGATCTGCCCGCAGACGAGTGAACCGGTGGTCGACTCCCTGGTCGAGGTGTGGTCGAGTGCGAACTGGTTCGAGCGGGAGACCTTCGATCTGTTCGGCATCGTGTTTCGCGGCCATCCCGACCTGCGTCGCATCCTGACCGACTATGGCTTCATCGGTCATCCGTTCCGCAAGGACTTCCCGCTGATCGGCAACGTCGAGACGCGCTATGACCCCGAGAAGAAGCGCGTGGTGTATGAGCCGGTGAGCATCGTGCCGCGCGTGCTCGCGCCCAAGCTGATCCGGCACGACAACCGCTACGAGCCGGCGTTGACGGCTCCGGAGTTGCCCCGCTGATGGCTCAGTCGAACCACGATCATCCGCTCGCGGAGATCCGCAACTACACGATGAACTTCGGGCCCCAGCACCCCTCCGCGCACGGGGTGCTGCGACTGGTGCTCGAAATGGACGGCGAGGTCATCCAGAAGGCCGATCCGCACATCGGTCTTCTGCACCGGGCCACGGAGAAGCTGGCCGAGTCGAAGCCCTTCAACCAGTCGATCGGCTACATGGACCGTCTCGACTACGTGTCCATGATGTGCAACGAGCACGCCTACGTGCTCGCGATCGAGAAGCTCCTCGGCATCAAGCCGCCCGAGCGCGCGCAGTACATCCGCGTGCTGTTCGATGAAGTCACGCGCGTGCTGAATCACCTCATGTGGCTCGGTGCGCATGCGCTCGATATCGGCGCGATGACGGTGTTCCTGCTGTGCTTCAAGGAGCGCGAGGAACTGATGGACGTGTACGAGGCGGTCTCCGGCACCCGCATGCACGCCACCTACTACCGCCCGGGCGGGGTGTACCGCGACCTGCCGCAGAGCATGCCGAAGTACCAGCCGTCGAAGTGGCGCTCGCGCAAGGAGGTCGATCGGCTGAACGAGACGCGCTCCGGTTCGATGCTCGATTTCATCGATGCGTTCGCGGCGCGCTTCCCGGCCTCGATCGCCGACTACGAGACGTTGCTCACCGACAACCGCATTTGGAAGCAGCGCACGGTCAACATCGGCGTGGTGCCGCCGGAGCGGGCGCTGCAGCTCGGCTTCTCCGGTCCGATGCTGCGCGGCTCGGGTGTGGTATGGGACTTGCGCAAGAAGCAGCCCTACGAGGTGTACGAGCGGATGGACTTCGACATCCCCGTCGGCACCAATGGCGACTGCTACGACCGCTATCTGGTGCGCGTCGAGGAGCTGCGCCAGTCGACGCGCATCATCCGCCAGTGCGTGGAGTGGCTGCGCCACAATCCCGGGCCGGTGATGATCGACGATCGCAAGGTGCGTCCACCGAGCCGAGAGCATATGAAGGGCGACATGGAATCGCTCATTCACCACTTCAAGTTCTTCACCGAAGGCTACGATGTGCCGGCCGGGGAGACCTATGCGGCGGTCGAGGCACCGAAGGGCGAATTCGGCATCTACCTGGTGTCCGACGGCGCCAACAAGCCGTACCGCCTCAAGTGCCGTGCGCCGGGGTTTGCGCATCTGGCGGCGCTCGAGGAAATGGTCCGTGGCCACATGCTGGCCGACGTGGTGGCGGTGATCGGAACGCAGGACATCGTGTTCGGGGAAGTCGACCGTTGAGCAACGATAAGCACACGACGCCGGCAGCCGGCGATACCGGGCTGCTCTCGGAGCAGACTCGCCGTGAAATCGATCACTGGGTGGCGAAGTTCCCGCCGGGGCGTCAGCGCTCGGCGTGTATCGCGGCGCTGCGCGCCGCGCAGGAGCAGAATCACGGCCACCTCACCAAGGCGCTGATGGACGCGGTGGCCGCGTACCTGAAGCTGCCTGCGATCCAGGTGTACGAGGTGGCGAGCTTCTACTCGATGCTCGAGACCCATCCGTGCGGCCGGCACCACGTGAGCATCTGCACGAACGTCTCGTGCATGCTGAACGGGGCAGACGAGCTGGTCGCCCATGCCGAGCGCAAGCTCGGCATCAAGCTCGATGAGAGCACCCCCGACGGGCGGATCTTCCTGAAGGACGAGCACGAGTGCCTCGCGGCCTGCACCGGCGCGCCCATGATGATGGTGGATCACGTCTTCCACGAGCATCTCACGCCCGAGAAGCTCGATCAGATCCTCGATGAGTTGAAGTAGTCCCATGCCCATCAGCCCCGACAAGATGAATCTGGTGGTGTTCGAGCCGCTCGCGCTCGAGCGATCATGGACACTGGAGACCTACCGCAAGATCGGCGGGTACACGGTGTGGGAGAAGATCCTCGCCGAGAAGCCCCCGCGCGAGCAGATCATCGATGCGTTGAAGGCCTCGGGCCTGCGCGGGCGCGGCGGCGCGGGCTTCCCGACCGGCACCAAGTGGAGCTTCATGCCGCGCAACTCGGACGTGCAGAAGTACATGGTCTGCAACTCCGATGAGAGCGAGCCGGGAACCTGCCACGACCGCGACATTCTGCGCTACAACCCGCATGCGCTCATCGAGGGCATGGCGATCGGCTGCTACGCGACCAACTCCACGGTCGGCTACAACTACATCCGCGGGGAGTTCCTCGGCGAACCCGTGCCGCGTTTCGAGGCGGCGCTTCAAGAGGCGTACGCCGCGGGACTGCTCGGCAAGAACGTGCGTGGCAGCGGTGTCGACTGCGACATCCACACCTTCGTCGGTGCCGGTGCGTACATCTGCGGCGAGGAGACGGCACTGCTCGAGTCGCTCGAGGGCAAGCCCGGCCGGCCGCGCTTCAAGCCGCCGTTCCCGGCCAATTTCGGCTTGTACGGCAAGCCGACCACCATCAACAACACCCAGAGCTACGCCTCGGTGCCCACCATTTTGCGCAAGGGCGCGAAATGGTTCGCCGATCTCGGTCCGGCGAACTCCGGCGGCACGGTGATCTTCTCGATCTCCGGTCACGTCGAGCGCGCCGGCAACTTCGAGCTGCCGCTCGGCGTGCCATTTGCGGACCTGCTGGCGCTTGCTGGCGGCGTGC
>JAPTUI010000047.1 GCA_028067895.1 Pseudomonadota bacterium
CGGCTCGAGGACATGTCGATCGTCATCCAGTGCCTGCTCGAGGACGACCCGGCGACTGCTGCGGCGCTGGCCGCACGGCTCGATGCATTGAACCGGGAGCGGCGCGAGATCGAGGCGCGCATGCAGGCCGAGGCGCTCGCGGCCGTGCGCGGGCTCGCCGAACGCGATCCGCACGCCGAGCAGCGCAGCGCCGTGTGCCTGTTCGATGCGCAGTGGCACCAGGGCGTGGTCGGACTGGTGGCGAGTCGCGTGAAGGACCGGCTGCGCCGCCCGGTGATCGCGTTCGCCGCGGCCGGCGAGGAGGAATTGCGCGGCTCGGCGCGCTCGGTGCCCGGCGTTCACATCCGCGACGTGCTGGCGCAGCTCGACGCCCGCCATCCGGGCCTCATCGGCCGCTTCGGCGGACACGCGATGGCCGCCGGACTGACGCTCGCGCGCGCCGAACTCGATCGGTTCGCCGCCTGCTTCGATGCGGCGGTGGCCGCCTGGCCGCAGCGCAGCGCACTGCGCGATGTGATCGAGACCGACGGGGCGCTCGCGGTGGAGGAGATTGCGCTGCCGACGGCCGAAGCGCTGCGCGCGGGCGGCCCCTGGGGACAGGCGTTTCCCGAGCCGAGCTTCGACGGTGTCTTCACAGTACGCACTGCCCGGGTGGTCGGGCAGCGGCACCTGAAGATGTGGGTGCATGGGGAGCGCAACCGCGCCTTCGACGCGATCGCGTTCAACAGTCTCGATCCGCAGGCCGACGCGCCGCTGCCGCAGGGCGAGCGGCGGCTGGTGTATCGCCTGGACGTCAACGAATACCAGGGCGAGCGGCGGCTGCAGCTGCTGGTCGATCACATCCTCGCGCCCTGAGCATTTCCTCTCTGCCCGGCTGCTGCGTCACTCCTTCTTGAGCGCGGCCGCTGTCGGTCGCGCCTCGCGCCCCGGTGGGGCCGATGTGTGGCGGATGGGCCACAATGTCGTGTTGTGTTGGCGTGCGGTCGGGCGCGCTGCAGGTGCGCGGCAGAAAGCTGCCAAACACCGCGCAACGCGCTATCATCGAGCCCATCCTACTTCGGTCGGTGCGGAATGGGTTCTCCTCATTCCGCGCCGAAATGTCGTCATAACTGAATAACATGCGAGCCGTCGTGCGCGCCGACCGTTCCCGGCCGGCGTGGGGGTCGCGCCGGGTGGGGTGTGTCTTGGAAGCGATTCTGCAATTCGCGCAGCAGCTGTACCGCATGGCGCAGTGGGCCGTGTCGGAGCCGTTTGAAGACCGGGCGCTCACGGCGCTCACCGAGCAGGTGCCGTTCGATGCGGCGTTGTGGTTCAGCGGACAGATCGACGGCGGGTGCCTGCAGGTGCATCGCTTGCACGCCTACCGCATGCCACCGGCGGCGCTCGAGCCACTCGTGACTCTGGTGCGTCAGCGACCGGAGGCGCTCGAAGCGACGGCGGGTGCGGGCGGGGCGGCACACCTGCAAGACGCCACGGCGCTGCTCGGGCAGGGCCTGGATGCACACGGGCATGAACAGTTGTGCCGCGGGCGCATCGAGCGTCAGCTGCTGATTGGCACTGCCGCCTGCGCGATGACCGGCGGGGAGTGGCTCTCGCTGCATCGCGCGCACAGCGGCGTCCCGTTCGATGCTCAGGACTGCGAGCGCCTACAGGCGTTGATGCCGCACTTGTCCGAGTCGCGTGCCGTGCACCGGGCGCTGTGCCTCAGGCAGGCCTCGGCCGAGCCGGGCATCGCGCCCGGGCCGCATCGGGCGCTGACGCTGTGCGACGGCACGGTGCTGCACTGCGGCGGGGCGCTCGGGGGGGCGATCGGCGAGCGCTGGCCGGAGTGGAACGGATTGCGACTGCCGGCGGGGCTGCTGGTGTGCGCCCGGCGCGAGGAGGCCGTGGCGCTCGCGGGGCGCGGGGAGCGTATTCAGGCGCGCCGCTTCACCGACGCTCTGGTGCTGACGCTGCGCTCGATCCCGCCGCAGGAGCGCCTCACGCGGCGCGAATACGAGGTGGCACGGTGGTGCGCCGCCGGAGAGGAATGTGACGCCGTGGCGCGCCGCTGCGGGCTCGCACCGGGCACGGTCCGCAATCTGCTGCGTCTGGTGTACCGCAAGCTCGACATCAACAGTCGCGTGCAGCTGGTGCGTCTGATGCAGCGCACCGAGTCGGGCGCGAGGCTGGAAATTCCGCCGCCGGGCCGCTAGCATGGCAGACCCTTTTTCGTATTCACCCCGGACGGCATCTCACGATGGAACTCAATCCTCTGAAGCGCCAGCTCAAAGACCTCGAGGAGCGCATGAGCTCCTTACGGGGGTTTCTTTGAGTACGATCTGAAGAAAGAGCGCCTCGAGGAAGTTTCCCGCGAGCTGGAGGATCCGGGCGTGTGGGCGCAACCGGAACGCGCCCAGCAGCTCGGCCGCGAGCGAGCCGGTCTCAGTGCGGACATCGAGGCGATCGCGCGGGTCGATGGCGGCATCAGCGCCGCCACGGAGCTGCTCGAACTCGCCGAGAGTGAGCAGGACGAGGCGACCGCGGCGGACCTGACTCGCGAGGCGGGCAGCCTGGAGGCTGCGGTGCGCCGTCTGGAACTGAAGCGCATGTTCCGCGGCGAGATGGACTCGCACAACGCGTTTCTCGACATCCAGGCCGGCGCCGGTGGCACCGAGGCGCAGGACTGGGCGCAGATGCTGCTCAGGATGTACCTGCGCTGGGGCGCGGCACGGGGCTTCGAGTGCGAGGTGATCGACTCGAACCCGGGCGAAGTCGCCGGCATCAAGAGCGCCACCGTCCAGGTGAAGGGCGAATTCGCCTACGGCTGGCTGCGCACCGAGACCGGCGTGCATCGCCTGGTGCGCAAGTCCCCGTTCGATTCCGGCAATCGCCGCCATACCTCCTTCGCCTCGGTGTTCATCTCCCCGGAGGTCGACGAGGACATCGCGATCGACATCAACCCGGCGGATCTGAAGACCGACGTGTACCGCTCTTCGGGCGCCGGCGGCCAGCACGTCAACAAGACCGAGTCGGCGGTGCGCATCACGCACATCCCCTCCGGCATCGTGGTCGCCTGCCAGGCCGAACGCAGCCAGCACAAGAACCGCTCCACGGCGATGAAGATGCTCAAGGCGAAGCTGTATGAGCTCGAGGTGAACAAGCGCAACGCCGCCGCCAAGGTGCTCGAGGAGTCCAAGTCCGACGTCAGTTGGGGCAATCAGATCCGCTCCTACGTGCTCGACCAGTCGCGCATCAAGGATCTGCGCACGGGCGTGGAGGTCGGCAACACCACCGCGGTGCTCGATGGGGATCTGGATCAATTCTTGGAAGCCTCGCTCAAGGCGGGGTTATAGGCAGCACATGACCGACACGCACGCAGATCCGGCCGAGCGGCCCGATGAGAACAAGCTGATCGCCGAGCGGCGCACCAAACTCGAGGCGCTGCGCGCCCAGGGCCGGGCGTATCCGAACGATTTCCGCCGCGATGCGCTCGCCGGCCAGCTGCAGGAGGCGTTCGCCGCGCGCGACGAACAGTGGCTCGAGTCGAACCCGACGCGGGTGACGGTGGGCGGGCGGATGCTGCTGAAGCGGGTGATGGGCAAGGTGAGCTTCGCCAACATCGCGGACCGTACCGGGCAGATCCAGCTGTTTCTGCACAAGGACACCGTCGGGGCCGAGGTGTATGAGGCGTTCAAGGGCTGGGACGTCGGGGACATCGTCGGGGCCACCGGCAAGCTGTTTCGCACCAAGACCGGGGAGCTCTCGGTGCGCGTCGAGCAGCTGCGCCTGGTGGTGAAGTCACTGCGCCCGCTGCCGGACAAGTGGCACGGCCTGGCCGATGTCGAGACGCGCTATCGGCAGCGCTACGTCGATCTGATCGTCAACGAGACGAGCCGCACCGTGTTTCGCACCCGGGCGCGCATCGTGCGCTACCTGCGCGACTTTCTCGATGCGCTGGATTTCATCGAGGTCGAGACCCCGATGATGCAGCCGATTCCGGGCGGCGCCGCGGCGCGCCCGTTCGTGACCCATCACAATGCGCTCGACCTGCAGATGTATCTGCGCATCGCCCCGGAGCTGTACCTGAAGCGCCTGGTGGTCGGGGGCTTCGAGCGCGTCTACGAGATCAATCGCAATTTCCGCAACGAGGGACTCTCGACCCAGCACAACCCGGAGTTCACGATGCTCGAGCTGTACCTCGCGTACGCCGATTATCGCGACTTGATGGACTGGATCGAGAAGGCGATCCGCGGACTGGCGCAGACGATCCACGGCGCCGAGGAACTCACCTACCAGGGCCGCCGCTACGATCTGGGTCGTCCGTTCCGCCGCGTCACGGTGGAGGAGGCGATCCTCGAGCACAACCCGGACCTCGAGCGCAGCCGGCTGCGCGATCCGGCGTACCTGCGCGAGGTGTGCGCGCGGCTCGGCATCACCCCGCAGGCGCACGACGGTGCGGGCAAACTGCAGATCGAGATCTTCGAGAAGACCGCCGAGCACACCTACATGGATCCGACTTTCGTGTGCGCCTACCCGGCGGAAGTCTCCCCGCTGTCACGCGCCAACGATCAGGACCCGTTCCTCACCGACCGGTTCGAGCTGTTCATCGCCGGCCGTGAGCTCGCCAACGGCTTCTCCGAGCTCAACGATCCGCAGGATCAGGCGGCGCGCTTTCGCGCCCAGGTCGCGCGCAAGGATCGCGGCGACGAGGAGGCGATGTTCTACGACGCGGACTACGTGCGGGCGCTGGAGTACGGCATGCCGCCGACCGCCGGCCTCGGCGTCGGCATCGATCGTCTGGTGATGTTCTTTACCGATTCGCCCTCGATCCGCGACGTCATCCTCTTTCCGCACCTGCGCCCGGAAGCGACCTGAGGCGCTCGTGATCGGAGTGTTCGACTCCGGCGTCGGCGGGCTGACGGTGCTCAAGGCGCTGCTGCGTGAGCTGCCGGCAGAGCGGTTCGTCTATCTCGGCGACACGGCGCGACTGCCGTACGGCACGAAAAGCCCCGAGACGGTGGGCCGCTATGCACTGCAGGCGGCCGAGGCGCTCGCCGGCTACGGACTGAAGTGTCTCGTGATGGCCTGCAACACCGCCTCGGCGGTGGCGCTGCCGGCGGTGCGCGCGCAGCTCGCCTCGCTGCCGGTCATCGGGGTGATCGAGCCCGGTGCCGAGGCCGCCGCCGAGGCCTCTCGGAGCGGACGGATCGCGGTGCTCGCCACCGAGGGCACGGTGCGCGGTGGCGCCTATCAGCAGGCGATTCTCAGGCGCCGCCCCGAGGCGCAGGTGTATGCGCTGCCCGCGCCGCTGTTCGTCGCGCTCGCCGAGGAGGGCCTCGCCGACGGTCCGATCGCCGAAGCGGTGGCCCATCATTATCTCGATGCGCTGTTCGCCACCGCCGAGGCCGGCCCTGCACCCGATACGCTGGTGCTCGGCTGCACGCATTTTCCGATGGTGGCCGGCGCGATCCGTGCCGCCGTCGGCGCCGAGGTCCGGATCGTCGACTCCGCCGAGACCACCGCGCGCCACGTGCGTGTCGCGCTGCGCGAGGCGGGGCTTGCTCAGGCCGGCGGGCAGGGCGGGCTGCGCCTGCTCGCCACCGATGCCCCGGAGCGCTTCGCGCGCATCGGGGCGCGCTTTCTCGAGCGGCCGATCGGCGCGCGCGAGGTTGAACTGATCGATCTTTGAGCCAACGGGCTCACGCCTCGAGCGCGTAGGGCAGATCGAGCGCTTCGGCCTCGAGGCGCGGTCCCTCGACCGGCTCGCTGTGCCCGGCGTCCGGCAGGGCCGTGACTGCCAGAAACTCCGCGCGGCCGTCGGCAAGACGTGCCGAGTCGACCACCTCGAAGGCCCGACCATCACCGAGCACGCCGCTCGTCCCCGGGGCGAGCACGAGCGGTGCGCGCGATCGAAAGTGCTGCGCGCGGCGTTTCACGCGCCCGCGATAATGCGCGCGTGCGATCACTTCCTGACCGGTGTAGCAGCCTTTGTCGAAGGCGATCGCATCGAGCGTATCGAGATTCAACATCTGCGCGATGAAGTGTTCGCTCGTCGCCGCGTACACCTGCGTGAGGCCGGCGCACACGTCGAGCAGCCGCCATTGTTCGCGCGCCGTGGGCGCGGCCGCGCGCGGCGTCTGATCCGCCGGGGCGATCTCGAGCCAGCGCGCCGGAGCGGCGCCGAGGCACACAAACCAGCGCTCTTCGTGCCGCGTGCACGCGCCAGGTGTGTGCACGAGCGCCTGCGACGCGAGCGTCGCAGGCTCCCCGTCTGCCAAGTGCTCCGCCGCGACGAGGGCACTGATGTCCCATTCGGCCGAGACGTCGGTGAGCGTGACCTTGGCGCGCAGCACGTACTTGGCGAGCCGTTCTCTGACGGTGGGCACGAGTTCGCGCGGCAGCAGTGCGAGCAGCTCATCCTCGGCGCTCGCCACGAGGCGCAGCACGGCGATCGTGCGCCCCTGCGGGGTGTGGTAGCCGGCGAGCAGCGTGCGCTCGGGGCCGAGGCGGGTCAGGTCGTTCGAGACCTGTCCCTGCAGGAATCGCGCAGCGTCGGCGCCGCC
This sequence comes from Pseudomonadota bacterium, assembly GCA_028067895.1. Lineage (GTDB taxonomy): Bacteria > Pseudomonadota > Gammaproteobacteria > Steroidobacterales > Steroidobacteraceae > 13-2-20CM-66-19. Next base: position 6,546 of record JAPTUI010000047.1, read on the forward strand.
GATGCGCAGCACGCCGAGATCCGTCAATGCGGTGCGGTGCAGTGGTGAATTCATATGACGATATCTTAGCGGACTGCAGCAGCTGCAAGCTGTGCCGTGGCGGGCACAGCGCGATTCTGGCAAACTTGAGCGGACATGCAGGACGATTCGAATACCCCCCAAGCGCCGTTCGCAACCGAAGCCGGCGCAGAGGCCGCAGCATCTGCGCCCGCGGCCGCGCACGAGTCGCAGCCGACGCCCCGGGAGATCGGTGGACCGGCCGGCCCCGAGCCGACGCGCTTCGGCGACTGGGAGCGCAAGGGCCGCTGTATCGACTTTTGACCGCTCGAGCACTTATGGCTGAAAGACCCACTTCGCCGCATCTGTCCGTGTACCGGATGCACCGCTACACGCTGCTCACCTCCGTGCTGAACCGCGCCACCGGGCTCGTGCTCGCGCTCGGGCTCATCGTGCTGGTGTACTGGCTGATGGCCGTCGCCGGCGGGCCGCTCGCCTATGCGCATGCGAACGCGCTGCTCGGGCGCGGGATCTTCAAGATCCTCTGGCTCGCACTGCTCGCGGTGTTCGCCTATCACCTGTGCGCCGGTGTGCGCCACCTGGTGTGGGACAGCGGCCGCGGCCTCGAGCGTGCGCAGTCGCGCGCCAGTGCTTACCTCGTGCTGATCGGCAGCGCGGTGTTGTTTGCCGCGCTGGCCGCGTGGCTGCTCATCGGGAGGCACGCATGAGCCTGCGCAGTCCGCTCGGTCAGGTCCTCGGTCGCGGCGCGGCCAAGGACGGCGTGCATCACTGGTGGGTGCAGCGGCTGACGGCCGTGGCGCTCGTGCCGCTCGCCCTCTGGTTCGTCGTCTCGCTGCTGGCGCTGCCGGGACTCTCCTATCCGGCGGTGAGTGCCTGGATGGGGCAGGCATGGACGGCGGTGCTGCTGATTCTGTTCGTGTTGAGTGCGGCCTGGCACTCGCAGCTCGGCGTGCGCGTGGTCGTCGAGGACTACGTTCACGGGCGTGGTATGCGCACCGTGGCGCTCGCGCTGGTGACTTATCTGCACGTGCTCGCTGCCGCCGCCGGCGTGTTCGCAGTTATCAAAGTGGCGTTGGGAGGCGCCGCATGAGCACATACGAATTCATCGACCACACCTACGACGTCATCGTCGTCGGCGCCGGCGGCTCCGGTCTGCGCGCGACGCTCGGCCTCGCCGAGGCGGGTCTGTCCACCGCCTGCATCAGCAAGCTCTTCCCGACGCGCAGCCACACCGTGGCGGCACAGGGCGGCATCAGCGCCGCGCTCGGCAACATGGGCGAGGACGACTGGCGCTGGCACATGTACGACACGGTCAAGGGCTCGGACTGGCTCGGCGACCAGGACGCGATCGAGCTGATGTGCAAGGAGGCGCCGGCGGCGGTCATCGAGCTCGAGCACTAC
>JAPTUI010000056.1 GCA_028067895.1 Pseudomonadota bacterium
CGACGAACCGTTGCGTTGCGTGAACGTCGGGGCGCGAATGGGAATCTGCTCACCGACCCGCCATCCGTACCGGTGTGCCATCGAGGCGCCGGTGATCAACCCCGGGCGGGTCGCCTCGAAGCACTGCCACTGCCGCCGTGGCATGTGATAACCGCGGAGCACCGTAAACCAGCTCGGCGGCACCGCAAACCCGCCAACACCCTGATCGACTCGTTGCCAGGTGCCGAAGAAGAAGTGGTTGTACGTGACCTGCTCGACTCCCGGTATCGCTGCAATCTGCTTATCGAGGGCGAGCGGCAACGCTCCGCCGCGCACCTGCGCCGCTGTCACGAGCCGGTGGGCTGCCCGCTCACTCTCTCCGACCGCGCGCAGCGCTGCGGTCAGACTGCCCAACAGTCCCAAAAGCGCGAACGCGGCGAGCACCGCCAGCAGCGTAAGAGCCGTGCGCAGCGGCCTCCGACGCAGCTCTGCCCATACCAGGGGAACCCAGCGCATCGCCGGGACTCGCCGGCTACAGCTCCCGCAGACCGTCCGTGACCGGCATGCGGGCGGCCCGCAGCGCCGGGAACAATCCGCCGACGAAGCCGATGGCGAGCGCCCACTTCAGTCCCTGGCCGACCAGGGTCGGGGTCACACGGAACTGGAAGACGACGGCACTGAAGTTCGGTCCCATCGTCGAAGCCGTGAAGTCGTGAAACAGTCCCCAGGCGATCAGCGCCCCGACGATGCCGCCGCCGAGTGCGAGCAGCAGCGTCTCGGCGAGGATCGAGAACACCACGACGCCGCCCCGAAATCCGATCGCACGCAGCGTCGCGACCTCACGCGTCCGCGCCGCTACCGCGGCGTACATGCTGTTCAGCGCCCCGGCCATCGCACCGATCGCCATGATGGCCCCGACCACCGTCGCCAGCACGCGGATCACTCGCGTCATGCCATTGGACTGCTTGGCGTAATACGCGCGCGTCGTCTGCGCCTGCACCTTCAGGCGCGGATCACTCGCCAGCGCCGCCTTGAACGCGCCGATGGCCTTAGCGCTGGTGAGGCGCACTGTTGCCGACTGCACGCTCGCACCCCGATGAAAGGCCGTTGCGACCATGTTCACGTCGCCCCAGAGCTCCGAGTCGTGCGCCCCGGCATGGGCGAACACCCCGACGACCTTCCAGGGCTGGCCATTGATGGTCACGCTCGAGCCGATCGAGGTGTGGCGAAACTCCCGCACCGCGTTGCGGCCGGCATCGAGTTCGCGCAGCCCCGGCGTGAAGCGCCGCCCGGCGATGAGTTTCACGCCCGAACGGACGGCCCAGACCTCGGCGCCGACGCCGCGGATCGTGACCGAGCCATAGTGGCCCGAGCCCTTCTTCGTCAGCGAGGCGGCGACCACGACCTCCGGGGAGATCAGTGGCTGGCCCGAGGCATCGTGGGCCACCTGCGGCTTCTGTCCGATCAGCATCACGCTCGCCGGGGCCAGATTCGAGCTGCTCTCCGAGAGCGCCCCGGAACGCAGTACGATCGCCCGATCGACGCTCCCGGTCGACCGGAACGTCGCCTGATAGCCGCTCGCCATCGCCAGCAGCGCCACCAGCACCCCGACCACACCGGCGATCCCGACGATGACCACCGAGGCGCCGCCCCAGCGCTGCGGCAGCGTGGCGATGCCGGAGGCCGTGACCGAACTGGTCAGGCGCCCGAGGCGCGTGAGCGCGAGCCACAACCCGAGCAGCACGACGAGCGCACCGAGGAGCAGCCAGGGCAGCGCGATGGTGAGCACCACACCGGCGACCACCGCCACCGTCACGCCCAGTCCGAATAGCATTCGCTTCAACATCCGGCCTCTCCCTCAGCGTCCCCCGAACGCATCGACGATGCGCAGCCGCATGCCGCGCCGCGCCGGCAGCGCCCCGACCAGCATCCCGATCAACACCATCAGGATCGCCCCGCGCAGCCAGATCGCCCCACCCACCGGCATCATCGGCAGCGAGGAGCCGACCTGCCCCTGCAGGACATGCACCGCGAGTGCCGCGGCGGCGAGCCCGAGCGCGCCGCCGGCGAGGACCAGCACCACCGACTCCCCGAGGACTAAGCTCAACACCGCCCCGTTGGAGAACCCGAGCGTCTTCAGCACGGCGAGCTCCGGCGTCCGTTCGCGCACCGCCTGGGCCATGGTGTTGCCCGTCAGCAGCATGAGCGTGAAGAACACCGCCCCCATGATCGCGTGCATGATCAGGCCGATGTCGACGAACTGGCTCAAGAAATCGACCGCAAAGGCGCTGTCGCTCTGCGTCTTGGTCTCATGGCCGGAGTTCGCCGAGAGCGCATCGATGGCGGCCGCCACGCGGCCGGCCTGCTGCGGATCGGCGATCTTCTCTACGAACAGTCCGACCCGGTTATTGCCGAAGGCCGCCGCCTCGTTGAAATACCGCATGCGCAGCAGGAAGTCCTGCTCCTGGAACGGCGAGCGCGCGTGATAGATGCCGACCAGGTCGAACGTCCAGGTGTACGAGCCGCCCTTGCGCGGGTAGATCATCGCCTTGATCGGGATCTGATCGCCGATCTTCCAGTGATACCGCTTCGCGAGCGCCGCCCCGACGATCGCACCGGTCTGCGTCGTATCGAACTTCTGCAGCGCTGCCGGGGCGATCTTGAACTCCGGGTACAGGTCGAAGAAATTGTGCCCCACGGCGAACATCGAGCCGATGACCTGCTTGGGGTTCTGATAGGTGCCGCCGAAGAAGGTGTAGCCGGTGACCGCCTCGACGCCCGGCACGGTGCGGATCTGCGCCTTCAGGCTCACCGGCATCGGGGAGAACAGTCCGGTCCTCGCCACCGTGATCAGCCGATGCGCCGAACCGACAGTATGCCCGGCCTCGCCGAACACGCTGTTGACCGATTCGAGCAGCCCGAACAGCAGGAAGGCCACCAGGATGGACAGCAGCGTCAGGCCGGTGCGCACCTTGCGGCGGCTGAGCGCGGCCCAGACCAGGTGCAGGTATTTCATGCGGCAGCCTGCTCACCCCGCGCCAGGGTGCCCTTATCCAGATGCAACGTCCGCCCGGCATGCTCGGCCGCCTTCGGATCATGCGTGACCATGATGATGGTCTTGCCGTGTTCGCGGTTCAGCTGCTGCAGCAGCCCGAGCACGTCCTCGGCCGACTGGCGGTCCAGGTCCCCCGTCGGCTCATCGCACACCAGCAGCGTCGGATCCGACACGATCGCGCGCGCGATGGCCACGCGCTGCTGCTGTCCGCCGGAGAGTTCCCCGGGTTTGTGGTTGGCGCGATCAGCGAGCCCGACCAACTCGAGCGCAACGCTCGCGTTGCGCCGCCGGTCCTTGCCCGAGAGTTTGGTCAGCAGCAGCGGCAGCTCCACGTTGCGCTGCGCCGAGAGCATCGGCAGCAGGTTGTAGAACTGGAACACGAACCCCACGTGCGCCGCGCGCCAGCGGGCCAGCGGCCCCTGGCTCAACCGCTCGATGCGCTCCCCGGCCACCGTCAGCGACCCGTCCGTCGGACTATCGAGCCCACCGATCAGGTTCAGCAGCGTCGTCTTGCCCGACCCCGAGGGGCCCATGAGGGCGACGAACTCCCCTTCCTGCACGTCCATGTCGATGTGATGCAGCACCTCGACGCGCTGGCGGCCGCGCTCGTAGACCTTGCTCAGGGATCGGATTTCGACCAATGCGCCCATGTGCGATCACTCCTGCTGAATGCTGACTCGATCTCCGCTGGCGAGGTTCGCCGGGGGATCGCGAACCACTTCACTGCCGGCCGCAATCCCGCCCACGGCCTTCAGGTCCCCGCGTTGCAGACCGACGTTCACCGTGTGCGCCTGCGCTTTCTTGTCCTTGAGGGTGAACACCACCGACCGGGTACCCCGGTGCACCACGCTCGAGGCCGGCACCCACACCATGCCCGGCGGCACCGCTGAGTGTGCCGCCGCCGCACCGTTGCGCTGCAGGAACGACACACGCACGCCCATCTGCGGCAGGATGCGCCGGTCCTTGCTCTCGAGGGCCACGCGCACCCGTACGGTCGCCTTGCTCTTGTCGGCCGTCGGCACGATGGCGATGACGTGCGCCGGAATGCGCCAGTCGGGGTACGCATCGAGCACCGCGACCGCCGGCTGGCCGGCGCGGACCCGGTCGATGTAGGCCTCGTTGACGTCGACGTCGACCTCGAGGGAGTTCATGTCGACGATGGTGGCGATGCCGGTCTGGGTGAAGCCGCCGCCACCGAAGAACGGCGAGATCATCTCCCCGACCTGCGCCGGCTTGTCGACCACGACCCCGGAGAAGGGCGCATGCACCACCGTGTAGTCCTCCTGGACCTGCGCGGCACGCTGCGCGGCACGCGCCACGGCGACGTTGCGCCGCTGAGTGAGCACCTCGGCGGCGAGCGCTGCGGCCTGGGTCTGCGCCTGTTGCAGCGCCTGCACGGACACCAGGTGCTGACCGATCAGCGCCTGATCGCGGGCCAGATCGCGCCGCGCCTCGGCCCATTGCACCTGGTATTGGCGCAGCTGCGCCGCGGCGGCCTGCGATTGCGCCTCCGCCTGCTCAAGCGCCGCGCGGGTCGCCTTGTCATCGAGCTTGGCGAGCACCTGGCCGCGGTGCACGAACTGCCCTTCCTGGAAGTACACATGCGTCAGCATCCCCGCGATTTCTGCCGACACGGTCGCCTCGCGCTCGGCGGTGACGTAACCGCTCGCCTGCAGCACCGCACTCGATGCTCCGGCCGGTGCCTGGGCGATTGCAGTTTTGACGGTAATGCCGTGCGTGCGGGTGAAGTAGAAGTAGCCGGCGGCTCCGAGCAGCACCAGCACGAGCAGCGCGCCGAGGGCGATCCAGAGCGTGCGCGGTGCATTCACCGCCTCACGCTGGCTGCGGTCGATCTTGAGCTGACCCAACAGCTGATGGTTGTTGTTGGAATCCACGTGGTCCGACATCCTCCGCTGCTGTTATTATCCCCTCGGTCCCCCGACCGGTCGGAACCAAACGTGTGGCTCGGCGCATCCATTCTACGGCAGCGCGGGGTTGAGGTAAATCCAAGCCATGGACAGAGCATCGCGCGCCGCGTCGGCGCGGCCCAGTGCGAGGCGTCACGGCACCCGGGTGACAACTGTCACCCGATGCGCTGTTCAGGGTTTGGACGGATCGAGTTCGAGCCGCGGAGTGGCCGCGCAGGCGCTGAGCAACGCCTGCGCCTCGTGCCAGCGCGCCGAGGCTCGAAGCGCTTGCCCGTCCGGTTGCTCACGGCCGTGCAGCCGTGCCAGCCGCACGGCGGAGGCCGGCGCCGGCGTCACTTTCAGCCCGTCCAGCAACTGCTCGACCGCGACCCGATCGTTGCATACCGGCAACATGTCGCAGCCGGCCGCGAGCGCCCGCGTGGCCCGCTCGAGCACCCCGCCATACGCCACCGCACCGCCCATCGACAGATCGTCGGCGAATACTGCGCCCTGGAAGCCGAACCTCCCGCGCAGCACCTCCCCGATCCAACGCGGCGAGAAGCTCGCCGGCGCGGCATCCACGGCCGGGAACAGCAGGTGTCCGACCATCACCGCAGGCAGCCCGTTGGCGATCAGCCGCCGGTACGGCATCAGGTCCCCGTCGAGATCCGCAAGCTCCCGCCGATCGACCGGCAATTGCGCATGCGAGTCGGCGGTGACCGCCCCATGACCCGGAAAATGCTTGGCCGTCGCGGCCATGCCCGCTTCGCGCATACCGTGCATGTAGGCGCCGGCGAGCTGGCTGACCGCCTCCGGGCGGGCGTGGAAGGCCCGGTCGGTGATGAAACTCACGCCGTAATCGATGTCCACGCACGGTGCGAACGACAGATCGACACCGCACGCGGTGAGCTCCGCAGCCATCAACCAGCCCATCTCACGGGCCAGGGCCAGTCCCTCGCGGGCCTCGCGGTCGAACTGCCGCCCGATGCGCCGCGCCGCCGGCAGTGCCGAGAACCCGGCGCGAAAGCGCTGCACCCGGCCGCCCTCGTGATCGACCGCCACCAGGAGCCTCGGGCTGCGCAGCGCGTGGATGGACTTTACCAGTGCGCTCAGCTGCGGCGGATCCTCGTAATTGCGCGTAAAGAGGATCACGCCGCCGACCCGCGGGTGTGCGAGCAGCGTGCGCTCCTCGGCGCTCAGCGCCGTCCCGGTCAAATCGATCATCAGCGGGCCGAGCGTCATCGGAATGTGCCTCACGGTCCGGACAGCAACGCCAGCGACTCAACGTGTCCGGTATGCGCAAACATGTCGATGACGCCGGCGGCCTCGAGCGTCAACCCATGCTCATGCACCAGGATGCCGAGATCGCGCGCGAGGCTGCCTGGATGGCAGGAGATGTACAACACGCGCTGCGGCCGCAGCGCCGCCACGGCGCCGAGCACTTCGCGGGCACCGACCCGCGGCGGATCGAGCAGCACGTGGCGGTACGGGCCGCGCAGCCAGGGGACCTGCGGGTCGGGCGCGACGGATAGGTCCGCGACGTGGAACTCCGCGTTGGTGATGCCATTGCGCGCCGCGTTGGCACGCGCCCGTTCGATCAACGACGCCTCGCCCTCTACGCCGACCACGCGCGCCCCGCAGCGGGCGAGCGGCAGCGTGAAGTTACCGAGGCCGCAGTACAGATCGAGCACCGCCTCGCCCGACGCAGGCGCAAGCAACTCGATCGCGCGCGCCACCAGTGCGCGGTTGATCGCACCGTTGATCTGTACGAAATCGCTCGGCTCGAACTGCAGACGCAGGTCGAACTCGGGCAGCGCGTAGAAAAGCGGCTCGCGCGCCGCATCGGGCTCGAGCGGCTCTATACTTTTCAGTCCGCCCGGCTGCAGGTACAGGCGCGCCCCGGTGCGCGCCGCAAAGGCGCGCAGCCGCTCCCGGTCGGCCGCCGAGGGCGGCGCGAGCACCCGCAGCACCAGCGCCGTGACGTTGTCGGCCACGGCCACCTCGATCTGCGGCACCTGCTGGCGGATCTCGAGGGTGCCGATGAGCGCAGCGAGCGGCTCGATCCACTCGCCCACCGGCGGCGCGAGCACGTCGCAATGATGCACGTCGGCGACATACGGCGCGCTGCGCTCGCGGAACCCGACCACCACGCGGCCCTTCTTCGGCACGTACTTCACGCCGAGACGCGCGCGGCGCCGATACCCCCACACCGGGCCTGCGAGCGGCTCGAGCCAGCGCGGACACTCGACGCGCGCCAGGCGCTCGAGGTTGTCGGCGAGTTCGGTTTGTTTCAAGGCGAGCTGCGCCTCGCTCGAGAGGTGCTGCAGCAGGCAGCCGCCGCACACCCCAAAATGCGCACAGCGCGGCGTCACGCGGGCCGCAGACGGCTCGAGCACCTCGAGGAGACGGCCTTCGTCGTGCTGCCGGTGGCGGCGCGTGCGCACGAAGCGCACCGTCTCTCCAGGGAGCGCACCGGAGATGAAGACGGTCTTGCCCTCGCGCACGATGCCCTCGCCCTCGTGCGTCAGCCCCGCAACGCTGGCGCACTCCTCCACCGCCTGGCCCTGAGGTATGGCCCGCGATCGGCTCATGCGAGCGCGTCCCAGGCCTTCAGGAACTGCTTGAAGTGCGGCTCCTCGCCGCTGCGCAGCAGTGCGCGCACGCGCTCCACCTCGCTCTGGTGCGCCTCGCGGGTGAATCGGCCGCGCAGCAGCTCGAAGCGCAGGTACACCAGGTAGGTGTTGAGCACGTCCGTCTCGCAGTAGCGGCGGATCCCGGTGAGATCGCCCGCCTGGTAGGCGTCCCACACCTGCGCCCCGGAGAAGCCGAGCTTGCCCGGGAAGCCGAGCAGCTGCGCGATGTGCTCGAGCGAGACGCGCCCGCGCCCCTGAAACCCCGACAGTACGTCCATCAGATCGAGGTGGCGCCAGTGGAAGCGGCTCAGGTAATTGTTGTAGCGGAACGCCGGATCGGACTCCCCGGTCTCCCAGTAGCGCGGAGCCTGCACGCCGGCGGCGAGCGC
>JAPTUI010000493.1 GCA_028067895.1 Pseudomonadota bacterium
TCTATCTGACGGTGCAGGTGCGCATCGTGTCCCTGCACGGACGACGGCTCGCGCAGCAACGAATCCCCGTGAGCGCCGCCGCCAATGCCGTGACCACGCTGCGCGCACTGCCCCTGCAGCGCTGGCTGCGCGGCCGTCCGCTGGTGTTCGTGCAGCTGCGCCTCGCGAACCGCGCCGGCCGCGTGCTCAGCGAGAACGTCTACTGGCAGAGTGCGCACTCGAGGAGCCTGCGTGCACTCGACACGCTGCGCGCGCAGCCGGTCGCCGTCAGCGCGCAGCGATCAGACCCGGATACCGCCGGCGGCGAGCGCCACTACACGGTGACGCTCACCAATCGCGGCACGGAACCCGCCGTGGCACTCAAGGTCACTGCGCTCGATGCCCGCGGTCACCGCGTGCTGCCGTCCTACTACAGCACGAACTTCCTGACGCTGATGCCCGGTGAGCACCGGCAGATCCGCATCCGCTGTCCGCGCCAGGGCGCGCGCTGCGCACGCGTGCAGCTGCAGGGCTGGAATGCCCACGGCACGAGCGTGCCGATCGAGCACGGTCATTGAACTCGGCGCCGATCTGCGGCACCGTGAGCGCGCGCGGGCTGATCGCTCGCGCTCTGAACGAATCACCCGGATGAACGGAGCCCATGCGCACTGAGACGCCTCTGCCCTCGAGCACCGCTGCCGCCCACCCGCCTCACGGCGGACAGCGGGGCGCGTTCGCCTCCATCACCACGCTCTTTTTTGCGTGGGGCTTCATCACGGTCACGGTCGATCCGCTGATCGCGGCGATGAAGTCGATCTTCCAGCTCTCCTATGCCGAAGTGATGCTGACGCAGTTCGCCTTCTTCATGGCGTACGGGGTGATCTCGCTGCCGGCCGCGGCGCTGCTGAAGCGCCTGGGGTACGCCCGATCGATTCTGACCGCCCTCGGGATCATGATCGCCGGGTGCCTCTGGGTGCCCTGCGCGACCGCCATCGGCACCTTTGCCCAGGTGCTAGTGGCGCTGTTCATCATCGCCAGCGGCATCACCATCCTGCAGGTCGCCGCCAATCCGCTCGCCGCCGCACTGGGGCCGCCCGAGCGCTCGCACTTCCGCCTGACGCTCTCGCAGGCCTTCAACTCGCTCGGCACCGCCATCGCCCCGTATCTCGCCTCGAGCGTGTTGCTCGCCGGCGGAATCTTCACCCTGCACGCTGGGCCAATCACCGCGGCGCAGCGCACGACGTCCCTGCACCACATCGACGTCGCGTTTCTGGGCGTGGCTGCGCTCATCGCGCTGCTGGCGCTGTTCATCGCTTCGGTGCGCGGCAAGCTCAACCTGCCTCAGTCCACGCCGCAACACGATGCGGTACATGCGCACGCCTCCGTAGCGGCCAGCGGCGCGCTGCGCGAAGCATTGCGCTCGCGCTGGGCGGTGCTCGGTGCGGCCGCCATATTTCTCTATGTGGGCGCGGAAGTTTCGATCGGCAGCGCGATGGCCATTTTCCTGCATCGGCCGGACGTGTTCGATATCCCGCTCGAACAGGCCGGCAAATGGGTCAGTCTGTACTGGGGCGGCGCAATGGTCGGCCGCTTCATCGGCAGCGGACTGCTGCGCCGGCTGCGCGCACCGGTGCTGCTCGCCGGCACCGCGGCCATCGCCGCCGCCCTGTGCCTCACCGTGAGCCACGCGCCCGGGGCGCTCGCCGGCTGGGCCGCCCTCGCCGTGGGCCTGTTCAATTCGATCATGTTCCCGGTCATCTTCACGCTGACCCTGGAGCGCTCGAGCGCCTCGAACGCGGCGACCTCGGGTCTTCTGTGCATGGCCATCGTCGGCGGCGCCGTGCTGCCGGTGATCGTCGGGCAAGTCGCCGACGCCACGGGCCTTCGGTCCGCGTACCTGGTGCCGATGCTGGCTTACCTGTGCATCTGCGCCTTCGGGATCGGCGCCATTCGATCGGTTCGGCTCGTCCCCGCCCGCAGCGAACGCTAGTGCGGTGCCAGCGCTCAGGCCGGTTCGGCCGACACCGGCAGGCCCTGTGCGGCGGCCGGCTGTCCCGGGGCGAAGTAGCTGTCGTGCGCGCGAGCCGCGCGAACCTCGCGGGCGATGTTCTGGCGCAGCGAGTAGAGCAGGTTCTCGGCGCGCGCGAACACGCCCTCATCGATCAACGGGTCCGGCGCTGCGGGTCGCATGCCGAGCCCGGCAAAGATGTAGAACCAGGACAGATCGGTGAACAGTTCACCGGACCGGGCCCTGATCCGCCCCGTACCCCGATACAGCTCGATCCTCTGACGCAGACTCTCCGGCAGCCGCACGGCGTGCACGTCCCGCCAGAACGGGGTGTCATCGCGCAATGTCCCCCAGTAATGCAGGATCAGAAAATCACGGATCTGCTCGAGTTCCTCGGTCAGTTCCCGGTTATAGGCCGCGATATTGGCCGGATCAAATGCGCGATCGGGAAAATGATCGAGCAGATTGAACACGCCATTGATGACCAGCTGGATGCTGGTCGACTCGAGCGGCTCGAGAAAGCCCGAGGCGAGACCGAGCGCGACGCAATTGTGGCTCCAGAGGTGGCGCCGATGACCCGCCGTGAAGCGCAGCACGCGCGGCTCAGCCAGCGGCGTGCCCACCTTGCCCAGCAGCTCATCGGTCGCCGCGGCATCACTGACATGCGCGCTCGAATACACGTATCCGTTGCCGAAGCGGTGCTGCAGCGGAATGCGCCACTGCCAGCCCGACGCACGCGCGCTGGCGAGCGTGTACGGCGGCCGGTTCCCCGTGACCGCCGTCGGCGCCGCAACCGCCCGATCACAGGGTAGAACGGCGCGCCAATCGACGTATCCGCTGCGCAGGACCTGCTCGATGAGCACACCCTGAAAGCCGCTGCAGTCAAGATACAGGTCCGCCTGCAGACGCTCCCCATCGGTGAACACGAGTTCCTCGATGAACCCATCCGCCCGACGCGTCGCCGTCGCCACCGTGCGCTCGAGTCGCTGCACGCCGAGTCCGGCGGCGAATTGCCGCAGAAATCCCGCAACCGTCGCCGCGTCGAAATGCAATGCATAGCGCAGACCCGCCGCCGCGCCCGATGCGCGCGGGTCCGGGAAGCGGAACTTGCCGGCCGCCCCGAGCGCCGCGCAGAGACTGAACTCCTCGATCCGGGGATTTCGGTTCGCGGCGAGCGCGCGGTGCCAATAATGATGGAACGGCCGGCGCTCGATCGTCGTGCCGAACGTTCCGAATGGATGCCAATACTCGTGCCCGGGCAGCGACCAATCCCGGTACACGATCCCGAGCTTGTAGGTCGCACCGGTCGTGCGAACGAACTCGGATTCATCGATTCCCAAGAAGCGCAGCAGATCGACGAACGGCGGAATGGTCGCCTCACCCACCCCGATCGGGGCGATCTGCCCCGACTCGATCACGCTGATCGCGGTCCCCGCCGGGGCGGCCCGGGCCAGCATACTGGCCGCGAGCCACCCGGCGGTTCCCCCGCCGACGATGGCGATCGAACGAATTCGCCGCTCGTCGGTCATGACGGCCTCAGTTGCGGAAGTGGAATCCGAAGAAGAAGCGCCGTCCCCAGTTGTCGTAGGTCAAGGGCTGATTCGGCCACTGCAGATAGTCGTGCGTCGCCGAATCGGTGAGATTCGTCGCCGAGAGAACTATGCCGAAGTGCTTGTTGAAGTCGTAGCCCACCTGCGCATCGAGCTCCCCGTAGGGCGCCTGCCAGACCTCCAGCGCCTGCGGCTGACCGTTCGCGCCCTGGATGCTGAACGTCGAACCCTCGACGTTGTCGCTGATCGCCTTGGAGCGATACGTGTACGCCAGGCGTCCGGAGAACCCGTAGCGCTGGTAGTACACCGTCGCCGCCAGCGAATTCTCCGATACGCCGGGGAACGGGATGCTGTTGGTGTACGTCAGCGGGACGTTCAGGTTCATCTCCGACTTCGACAACGTGTAATTGAAGTCGACGCCGAATCCCCTCAGCAGCCCCGTGAACGGGTATTCCGTGCCGATGATGACTCCGTAGATGTCCCCGCCCTTGCCATTCTCAGGTTGCGTGACGTTCGCAGTGACACCATTGACGGTCGTCGCCACGTTCGCAGTGTACGGGAAGCTGTCCACCTGCTTGTAGAAGCCCTGCAGTTCGGCCACCGCACCACGCGCGAAGTAGTTGAAGTACCCCAGCAGGAACTGATCCGCCCGATACGGCTGCAGTGCCGGATTGCCGCCGCTGCCGCCGGCGAAGATGAAGTTCGTACCGGACCCGGACCGGGTGAAGTTGTACGCCTCACCGACACCGAGCTGCGCGAGGTTGACCGGCGCGGTCACACGGGCCGCACTCAGTCGCACCTGCTGAGAGTCGGTCAACTCGAGCGTGTAGTTGAACGTCGGCAGGATATCGGTATACCTCTGCACGTTCTGAATGGGGATATTGTTCGAGTTCACGCCATTCCAAGACGCCGTACCGTAATAGGACGGCACCGGGGCCTGTTGCGCGCCATCGATCGTGATCTTGGTGTTGACGACCCGGACGCCGAAATTGATGTGATAGTGATCTTGCGGCGAGCCGATATCCGCCATCAGGTAGGACGCAATCTGCCGATAGTGTACCGAATACGAGCTCAGCGTGTCCGGGAAGAACCGCTCGGTGTTGTTCGTCACCCCGGCACCGTTCCAGACGGTATTGAGGAAGGTCGACGGATTGGTCATGCCACCGGCGTACGGATTCTTCACCGTGATCGGACCTGAGCCGAAGTTATTCACCGTCTCCATCAGCCCCGGCGCACTGGTGCCGGTCGAATACGGGATATTCGGGTTCGAATAGCCCGGATCCTGATAGTACAGCCAGGTGCTGCAGGTGGCGCATCCAGGCTGAATTCCGATGACGTTGCCGTTGATCAGGTAGCGCCCGAAGATCTCGCTGACGTCATTCGTGCCGTAGCGCGCACCCGCCGAAATCGTCGTCGCACGGACGCCAGAGGGCTTCCAATGCAGATTGAGCTTGACGGCCTTGAGTGTCTCCTGCCCCAGATTCGCCCACGCCCAGGCCGACTTGAAGGTCGTGTAGGCCGGATTGGACAGCACGTTGGTCGGATAGGAGACCGTCGGCAGCCCCGACGTGCCGCCATTGGAGTACGTGAAATTGTATCCCGGGCTGGCATAAGGATCAGTGCCGCAGACCGCGCCGCCGTTGTTGCAGCCCGGCGCGCCAGGACTGGTCGGTATGCCCGCGGAGGTCTCGTACAGGCCGTGCTCGGTGTCCTGCTGGGCCGCCTGCATGTTCGAGCTCATCTTCGAGTAAAAGACCCCCAGATCACCGCTCAGCGCACCGCCGTTGTTGAAATCGGTCTGCCACTGGAAGTTGTTCGCGTGATCACTGGTGCCCTGGTAGAGCGTGGCCGTTTCGGCGCCGTTGGCGGTAAAGGTGCCGCTCTGCACGACCCCGTTGCCGTCGATCGAGTACGGATACGCCGGATCGATGCCGGTGATCGGGAACGCCGTGTTGCCCGCACCGTTGAAATAGATCTTGTTGGAGTAATTGATCTGGGTGTCCTTTTCACCCGAGTAGAACCAGCGCAGCTGCGTGGTGATGGAATTCGTCACCCGCCAGGCCAGTCCCAGCGTCGCCCCTTCGTTGCTGCGATTATCGGTGATGTTGCTGAGGTACGCGAGCTCCGGCAGGATGTAGTGCTGCGAGAGCTGCGAGTAATCGGCGAGCGTCGTCCCGCCGCTCGCCGGCGGCGTCAGTGCCGAGTTCGTAGTTACCCAGGGCGTGCGGTTATACGCCTCGAACTCCTTGTCGAAGGTCTTGTACTTGTCGTACGACACGCTGGCGTAGAGCGCAAAGCGGCTGTTGAATTTGTATCCCGCGACCAGCGACGCGTTCGGCGTAATGCCGCTCGTGCCCTGCGAGTCGACACCCTTGACGTTGCCGCCGAGGGTCAGGCCCATCGGCAGGGTGAGCGGGTTTTGCGTGCGCAGGTTGATGGTACCGCCAATCGCACCGGACAGATCGGCCGCCGTCGGGTTCAGTGCCACATCGATGCCGCTGACCTCCGAGCTCGGAACGCTCTCCAGTGAATTGTACTGAAAGTTCGCGCCGGCACCGCCATTGGCGGCTTCACCGGAGGTATAGAACTCGCGGCCGGTGAGAAAATCATCGCCATTTAACTCGATGATGTTCTGACTCAGACCCTCGACGAGGACCTGGGTGCCGAACCCGTTCGCGCGATTGATCTGGATGCCGGGCAGTCGCTGCAGAGACTCGGCAACGTCCTGATCGGGCATCTGCCCGAGGTCCTCCGGGCTCACCACTTCGATCGGCTGAATGGCACGGCGCTCTGCGTTCAGCGCGCTTTCCAGCGACTCCCGAAAGCCCGACACGATGACTTCCTTCAGCTGCGTCGGCCCGGCTGAAGTGCCCGAAGCGGCCGCGCCGCCATTCGAGGCTGCGGCCGATGCGCCGCGCGCGCCCGACGACGACGTCAACGCTGTCATCGCCGCGCCAGTCACAGGCTGGGTGCCGTTTCGGGCCAGCAACGTCTGGCGGGTGAAGGCGCGCGTCGTCGTGCGCGCCGAGGATGACTTCTGGACCGGGACCGCCGCGCGCACGGTCTGCGGCGCCAGCAGCAGCGCTTCGATTGTCAGCGCTGTCAAAATTCCCGTATTAAACGCGCAGTATGAACGCCTGGCGCGCTTCTCTTTGCGATGCGACATGCCAATTCTCCCCTCAGTTTAGAACGTCAACGACTCAAACATCTGGTGGAACGCAGCGCTCCCCGATTGTTGTCTTATCACCACAAAAAAAGCTGCGTTCGCTTTAAAGAGCTTAGTTTTTAAAATACGCCTGCTGCTTTCGGCGTGTCAAGAACGCGACATACGGCGCACTCGGACGCTCCTCTCACGGTGGAGCCGCACGCGGAGGCCACCAGCGCCACGCGGCTGAGCCGCTGAGCACCGCGCCCCCTCGCTCGGCCCGCATCGACATCTGTCAGCGGTGTCGCACAGGGAGGAGAGAAGCCGGTGCCGTATCGCGCATTCGATCCTCGGTGGGAATCCCCAAGGGCGCGGCACACCGGCTTGAGAACCGCGGCTCGTGCCGCCGCGCCGTCGATCGGGTGCACCCTGCACCGCACGAGGCGCGATTCGAGGCCAGTGTCCGCGGGGGTGAAGCGGTGTTGCGCGACTCGACGTCGCGCAAGACCGCGGATGCGCCCCGTCGATACGGCGTCCACGATCATGTGCTTCTGCCCCCCATACCCCATGGCCGCAGAGCATACCGCGGATGACAGCGCTGTCAACTGTGAGTTCCGAGGGGGGAGTGACCCCTACCGCATCACGATGCGGAATTGGCACCCAGACTTGACCCTGCGCTGCGCTGTTCCTGACCGCACGCGCATGGCCTCGGTCCCGAGGGACCTTTCATCCAGTTCGCGCTTCTCAGCGGTCGGACTTGCCTCACTCGGTCGAACCGAACCGCGTCTCGGATCCGCTCCACGCGCTTCACGTCCCGCCTGCCCGGCGGTAGAGGTGTTTAACCTGACTGGGCTTATATCCAGTCGCGCGAACGGATGCAAGTACTGGGTCTGATCGTCTTGGGCCGCCGGACATCCCGCTGCGCGGTGATTTAAACCGCCGGGGTCGCTCACCCTCCCAGTTCGCTTCAACGTCGGGCGTTCGACGCACTGGTCGAACACGTCGCTCGCGGCCGCAGCCGCGACGTGCGCCCCGCAGACGAACTGGAGACCCGCGCAACCGCCGTGCTGCGCGTGCCGATCGAGGAAGCCTCAGCGAAGATTCGCACCGGTCCGCCGGTGGACGATGAGCGCGATTACACGCAGGGCTGCTGGGCCGGAGTCGTGCCGCTCGCGCTCACGGCCGCCGAGCCGATTGCCGACCCCGTGCTGCCGCCGGGGATCGCGCT
>JAPTUI010000508.1 GCA_028067895.1 Pseudomonadota bacterium
GGCAAGATCAGCGCGCCACACGGCCGCTTGTGGTGGCAGCAGCAGGATGACCGTCGAGCCCATATTGAAGCGACCGAGCTCTGCGCCCTTGGCCAGCTGCAGGGGCGCGAGCGGCGCCTGCAGAGGGAGCGCGGCGATGCGCCGATCGGCGCGGGGCGCGACGTCTCCGTGCCACACGGTACTCATGCTGCCGACGAACAGCGCCCCCACCATGACCAGTCCCCACACCAGGGGGCCTTCCTCGAACAGCAGCACCACCCGCTCGTTGCGCGCGAACAGGCCCGGCACCGCAGCGGCGGTTGTGGCGTTGACGCTGAACAGCCGGCCGGGCACGAACCACGCGGCGCGCAGTCGCGCCGCGAGCGGCATGTGGATGCGATGATAGTTGTACGGCGCGAGATACAGCGTGGCGAACGATCCGCCAGTGAAATGCTGCGCCCACTCGCGTTCCCCGGCGAGCAGCGCCGCGACGCTGTACGCGTGTCCCTTGGCCTGCAGGATCCGATCGCCGTCGATGCGCCCGGCCTGGCTCACCGTGCCGTCGACCGGAGAGGCGATCAGGCGCCCCTCCGGTGCAACCGGCCGGCTGCCGGGCGTGAGTGCCCGGGTGAAGAAGGCGTTGAAGCTCGGGTAGGCGTGCGGATCGGGTTCGACCGCATCGCTCATGTCGGGGTGGAAGTGGCGCACGAACGCCCCGATCAGTGCACGCTTCAAGGCCGGGGCGCGGCTGCGCGTCAGGTGCAGCACCCGGCGCGAGAGAAAATGCTGCGGCAGCAGGTGTTGCAGCAGCACAAACAGCCGCTCGCGCAGACTCCCCGTGGGTGTTGGGCCGGTCATGCGGTCCGCTCCTCAGCCGAGCACGAGCAGTCGCTCGGCGCGGTTGCGCAGCACGGCGGCGAGCCGCCGGACGCTGAACGGAGCGGTGAACACCGCGACTTCGCGGCCGCGGCCATCGAGCAGAAACAGTGCCACGGTGTGCTCGAACGTCGTGCCGCCGCCGGGCAGCACGAGCTTGCCGCGCGCCACGCCGAGCCGCGCACTGAGGCGCCCGAGCTGACCGGGAGCGCCGGTCAGACCGATGAAGCTCGGGTTGAACCGAGCGAGGTACCTCGCCAGCACCGCCGGGGTGTCGTGGCGCGGGTCGACCGAGACGAACAGCACCTGCAGCGGCAGTCGCGCCACCCGCTGCGCGACCCGTGCCAGCAGCGCGAGGGTGTCGGGGCATTCATCCGCGCAGCGGGTGTAGCCGAAGTACATCAGCGTCAGGTGACCGGAGAGATCGTTCTGGTCGAAGGATCGGCCGCGGCTGTCGATGAGCGCGAAGCGTCCGAGTGCGCGGGGCTGCGGCAGCCAGGTGCCGTAGGTCGGCACGCTCGCGCGACTGTACCGCACTGCAGCCAGCCGGTACCCTGCGAAGCCGGCCCCCAGGCACACCATCCCCACCAGAACCCAGAAGTAACGAGACGACATGCGGCAAGTATCCCACAGCGGCCGACGTCTCGCGCCGCGCGCGAGCGTCGGTGAGCTGATCGAGCAGGGCGCGCGGCGGCTGCGCCGCGCGCGAGTGTTCTTCGGGCACGGCACCGACAATGCCCGGGACGAATCGGCCGCGCTGGTCCTGCATGCGCTCGGGTTCTCGCACACCGATCCGGCCGTGTATGCGCGGCGCGTCGGCCTACGCGGACAGGAGCGGGTGCGTGCCCTGCTGACTCGACGCATCGAGGAGCGCATCCCCGCGGTGTACCTCACCGGGGAGAGCTGGTTCGCGGGATTGCCGTTTTACGTCGATCCGCGCGTGCTCATCCCACGTTCCCCGATCGCCGAACTGATCGAGCGGCGCTTCGCGCCATGGCTCGATGCGCGTCGGATCGGGCGGGTGCTCGATATGGGGTGCGGCTCGGGGTGCATTGCCATCGCCTGCGCCAAGGCGCTGCCCTGGGCGCAAGTGGACGCCGCGGACATCTCCGCTGCGGCGCTCGAGGTTGCTGCGCGCAACGTGCGCCGGCACCGGCTCGGGCGGCGGGTGCATCTGGTGCAGTCCGATCACTTCAGCGCGCTGCGCACGGCGCGCTACGACCTGATCGTGTCGAATCCGCCGTATGTCGGGACGCGCGAGTTCGCCTCGCTTCCACCGGAGTACCGGCACGAGCCGGCGCTTGCGCTGCGCTCCGGCCGCGCCGGGCTCGACGCGGTGCGAGTCCTGCTCGCCGAGGCGCGAGGGCATCTGCGGCCCGGTGGGGTTCTCATCGTCGAGGTCGGCAATACCGAGCGTGCGCTCGAGCGGGCATTCCCGCAGCTGCCGTTCCTGTGGCTGCAATTCGAGCGCGGCGGCGGCGGGGTGTTTCTGCTCGGAGCCGAGCAGCTGCCGCCCAAGGGTGCGGCCCGCCCTCGGCGCGCGGGCGCATAGTACACTTCGGCCACCCGCGCCCGGCCCGGACGGATTGGACGTGTGCCGCGGTGCCGTGCGGCGCAAGCAGAGGCCCCTGATGTCCGGTAACACTTTCGGCAGACTGTTCACGGTGAGCACGTTCGGCGAGAGCCACGGTCCGGCACTCGGCTGCATCGTCGATGGCTGCCCGCCCGGACTCGAACTGACCGAGGCGGATCTGCAGGGCGACATCGACCGGCGGCGCACCGGCACCTCGCACTTCGTCAGCCAGCGGCGCGAGACCGATCAGGTGCGCATCCTCTCAGGCGTGTTCGAAGGGCGCACCACCGGCACGCCGATCGGTCTGCTCATTGAGAACTCCGATGCACGCTCGCGTGATTACGAGAAGATCAAAGACCGGTTCCGGCCGGGACACGCCGATTACACCTATCAGCACAAGTACGGCCTGCGAGATTACCGCGGCGGCGGGCGCTCCTCGGCGCGCGAGACGGTGATGCGCGTGGCGGCCGGGGCCATCGCGCGCAAATATCTGGCCGCGCGTCTCGGGGTGCGCATCTACGGCTACCTCAGCCAGATCGGCTCGCTCGTCCTGGAACCGCGCGATCCGCCGTTCGCCTACCGCAACCCGTTCTTCTGTCCGGATCCGGCACGCGTCGCGGAGCTCGAGGCGCTGCTGTGGGAACTGCGTTCGGCAGGCGACTCGGTCGGCGCTCGCGTGACGGTGGTGGCCTCGGCGGTGCCGCCGGGGCTCGGCGAGCCGGTGTTCGAGCGGCTCGATGCCGACATCGCCGCGGCACTGATGAGCATCAACGCCGTGAAGGCCGTCGAGATCGGCGCGGGCGTGCAGGCGGCCGCGCAGCGCGGCAGCGAACATCGCGATGAGCTGACCCCGGAGGGGTTCCTCAGCAATCATGCCGGCGGCATTCTCGGCGGGATTTCCTCCGGTCAGGACGTGATCGCGCACCTGACGCTCAAACCGACCTCCAGCATTCAGGTCCCGGGTCGCACCATTGACCTCGAGGGCCGGCCAGTTGAGGTCGTCACGACCGGCCGGCACGATCCGTGCGTGGGCCTGCGCGCCACACCGATCGCGGAGGCCATGCTCGCGATCGTCCTGATGGACCACTACCTCAGGCACCGTGCCCAGAATGCGGATGTGCACTGCGCGACCCCGGACATCGCGCGGCACGGCCGTCCCGGTTGAGGGGGCAGGGCGGGGCGGATCGGTGAGTCTACGAAGCACGACACAGTTTGCCGGGCCAGAATGAGTAAAGATCGCCCGGCAAGCGAGGTGGCAAGCCGCCCCCGCCGGTGCGAGCCGGCTTGGGGGTGCGAACCGATTTAAGTTATATTGCCACCCGTGCCGGATGCGATCGCGAAAAGCGACCATCCGCTTGTTTTTATACGGGGTTTGTCTTACCGATGCCGTTCGGGGTGTGGTCAATGATCGCCAAACGCTCAAGTCTGGTGATGGCGCTGCTGCTGGCGTTGCCGCAAGCGGCGCTGGCTCTGGGCCTCGGGACTATTCATTTAAAGTCGCATCTCGACCAGCCGCTCGACGCGCGCATCGATTTGCTCGAGTCCACGCCGGGGGCGCTACAGAGCCTCACGGTGCGGCTCGCGTCGCGCGCCACGTTCGCCAAGTACCACCTGCCCTGGCCGTCCTACCTCGACGGGGCCCGGATCAAGGTCGAGCACGCCGCTGGCGGGCGCATCGTGCTGCATCTCACCTCGAACCTCCCGGTCACCGACCCGATTCTTACCCTGCTGGTGAAGGCGAGCTGGGATCGCGGCGTGCTGTTCCGCGAGTACACGATCCTGCTGAACCCGCCGTTGTACGTGCCGAGCGCGAGTGAGCCGCGCCACGTCGCGATCGCCGCGCCGGTGGTGGGTAACGCACCGCGCACCGGTGCGCTGCCGCAGGCGAGCGCACCGGCTCCGGCCCCCGCGGCGGCCCCGGCCGGCCCGTCCGTGAGCCTGCCGAGCTCGGTGCACGTGCGCCCCGGTGAGACGCTCTCGGGCATTGCTAGCCGCTTCAGCGGCGGCGGCATGGATTCGACGCCGACGCGCCAGTGGATGGTGGCCATCTACCAGCTCAATCCGCAGGCCTTCGCGAACAACATGAATGTGTTGCGTGCCGGTGCGGTGCTGCGCATTCCGGCGGCGAGCGCCGCGCAACAGGTGGCCCCCTCGGCCGCGTGGCGCGACGTGAGTCGCCAGGACAGCGCCTGGCGCGCCGGCCAGGGCGGTAGTGCCGGTCGGCTGCGGCTCGTCGCGCCAAGCAGTCCTGCCGCGGCCGGCACCAGCCCGGGCGCCTCGGCGGCCGTTGGTGCGCTGCAGGCGCAGGTGCAGACGCTGAAGCAACAGCTGGCGCAGGAGAAGCGCCTGGTGCAGGTGAAGAGTGCGGCGCTCGCGGCGCTGCAGGCGCGGCTCGCCACCGGCAGGGCAACGCCGCCGGCTGTGGCGTCGCACACCGCTGCGCCGGCGCGTTCGCCCGCGGTGCATCGGCCGATGAAGCTGCACCCGCCGCAGCCGATGCCCACGGCGGTGCACACTGGGTCCCCGAGCGAGCTCGGCCAGATGGTGCGCCGCTACTGGTGGGCGCTCGTGGCACTGGTGGCGCTGCTGATCGCGTATGGACTGGCGCGTGTGCTGCGTGGCCGGCGCGAGTCGGCGGCCAATGATCTGCTGCGCGAATCGGCCGACGGCGGTTTCGCTGCCGAGAGCCCTGCGGCCGGTCCGATTGACCCACAGGGCGGGGTGCGTCACGACGATGCGATCGATGTGCGCGAGACCACGCACGAGCAGCCGCGCCTGGTGATGCACGAGGCGGCCGCTCCGGTGGTGGCGACGCACGTCGCGGCCGACCAGACCATGAGCAGCGAGACGGCGCTGAACCTCGAGCAGGGCGACCCGCTCGCCGAGGCGGATTTCCACATGGCGTACGGCCTGTACGACCAGGCGGCCGATCTGATCCGCATCGCCATCCAGCGCGAGCCGCAGCGGCACGATCTGAAGCTCAAGCTCCTCGAAGTCTTCTTCGTCTGGGGCAACAAGGAGCAATTCGTCGAACTGGCGCACGAACTGGCCGAGTCGCGCGACCAGGCGCCGGCCGGCGAATGGGACAAGGTCGTCATCATGGGACGGCAGCTCGCCCCGGACGACCCGCTGTTTGCCGGCTCCGAGGTGAGCGGTGCGGCCGCCCAGGGCGTGGATCTGGATCTGGAAGGCGGCCAGGGCCGGGTGGATTTCGATCTGATGGGCGGGGCTGTGCCGGGCGCTGCGTCCCCGGACAGCACCGGCACGACCGGTGCGTTCGATCTGGACATTGGTGCGGCCCTCGGCGAGGAGCTTCCCGGGGATACCGTCGCGGGCGATGAACTGAACCGCTCGTTCCCGGACTTGGAAGCGACCGGGTCGGAAACCGGCGTGACCCAGGAGATGGCCGAACATCCGTTCGAGTCCGAGCCGCCCTTCGAGCCGGTCGAGCCGACGGTCGAGCAGCCCGCGCTGCACGTGGCCGGCCAAGCCGCGCTGCGCGAAAAGGTTGAGGCGCTCAGTCAGGGCTCGGAGCGGACTGCAGAGCTTGCGATCGACGATCTGGGCCTGGACCTCGGAGCGTTCGAGACCACGGTCCAGCCGAGCCTGGGCACGGACGCGCCGACGATGGTCGCGGGTCTGGACGAACACTCACGTGAGATGCTCGCGCGGGCCGGCGAAGCAGCCCCTGCGCAGTCGCAGGCCGCACCGGAATCCACCGGCACGACCAGTGCCTGGCAGATCGATGAGCGCGAGCTCGAGAGCCTGCTCGCGGAGGAGCCGTCCGGGGCGCACGATACCTCGGAGACGTCCCGGCTGAGCGCGCTCGACACCGCGGGCGTGGACTTCGATCTCGGCGCGGGTGCCGCCGAGCCGAAGGCCGCCGGTGGCGACGGTCTGGATTTCGACATCGGCACGGCCACGTTCGCCCATACGGACGTCGGTGCGATGGGCGAAGGCCCGACCGGCGAGAATGCGGTGCTCGGGGAATTCGAGCCGGTGACCATGAGCGAGGTGGGTACCAAGCTCGACCTGGCCCGTGCCTACATGGACATGGGTGATCCGGAAGGAGCGCGCAGCATCCTGGAGGAAGTGATGCACGAGGGCTCGGATGCTCAGCGCCAGGAGGCGGGACGCCTGCTGGAGTCGCTGCCCGGCTGATGCCTCGAATCGCGCTCGGACTGCAGTACCAGGGGGGCGCGTACGCCGGCTGGCAACACCAGCCGTCCAGTCCGAGCGTCCAGGGCGCTCTGGAGGGGGCCCTGGGCAAGATTGCCGATGCGCCGGTCAGTCTCGCCTGCGCGGGCCGTACGGACGCCGGAGTGCATGCCCGCGGCCAGGTCGCGCATTTCGATACCCGTGCCCAGCGTACGCTGCGCGCGTGGCTGCTCGGCGCCAACAGCGAGCTGCCGCCCGACATCAGCGTGTCCTGGGTGCGGCCGGTGCCCGAGCACTTCCATGCTCGCTATTCGGCCGAGGCACGCACCTACCGCTACTTCATCCTGAACCGCCGCGCCCGCTCGGCACTGTTCGCCCGCCAGGCCACCTGGGTCCATCGGCCGCTCGATGCCGCGGCGATGGCGCAGGCCGCGGCGCTGCTTCAGGGCGAGCACGACTTCAGCGCGTTTCGTGCCGCCGAATGCCAGGCGAAGTCCCCCATCCGCCGCCTCGAGCGGCTCACCGTCGAGCGCCGGGGCGACTGGCTGATCCTCGAGGCGACCGCCAATGCCTTCCTGCATCACATGGTGCGCAACATCGCCGGGCTGCTGATCGCGGTCGGTAAGGGCGACGCGCCGCCGCAGTGGGCCGCGCAGGTACTCTCAGGACGCGATCGGCGCCGCAGCGCCGCGACGGCACCTGCCGTCGGACTGTATCTGTGGTCGGTGCGCTACCCCGAGGCGTTCGCGCTGCCGCCGCCGCCCGACGGGCCTGATCTGCGCTGATCGGCTATCATCCGCCCCTGGTCCCCTGGCGGATGCCCTATGTCCTGGTTTGAGAAAATCATGCCCTCGCGGATCAAGACCGAACGGCGCACGCGTTCGGTGCCTGAGGGTCTGTGGATCAAATGTCCGGTTTGCGACGCAGTACTGTATCGCGCCGAACTGGAGCGCAACCTCTATGTCTGTCCGAAGTGCGCGCACCACATGCGCATCGGCGCGCGCGAGCGGCTGGAGGCGTTTCTCGATCCGGGTACTGGGATCGAACTGGCCGCCGGGATCACGCCCGAGGATCCGCTGAAGTTCCGCGACAGCAAGCGCTACAAGGACCGCCTGGCGCAGGCGCAGAAGACCACCGGGGAGGCCGACGCGCTGGTGGTGATGAGCGGCATGCTCGAGGCGCTGCCGGTGGTGGCATGTGCCTTCGAGTTCCAGTTCCTCGGCGGCTCGATGGGTTCGGTGGTGGGCGAGCGCTTCAAACGCGCCGTGGATCACTGCATCGCCGAGCGCCGCTCGCTCGTGTGTTTCACCGCGAGCGGCGGG
>JAPTUI010000245.1 GCA_028067895.1 Pseudomonadota bacterium
CAGAGCTGGTTGCGGCTCTGCGGATCGAGGCCGAGCGTCGGCTCATCGAGAAACAGGATGCGCGGCGTGTGCAGCAGTCCGCGCGCGATCTCCAGCCGCCGCATCATGCCGCCGGAGTACTGCTTGACGAGTTCCTCGCGCCGCTCCCACAGCCCGAACAACTTCAGCAGCGCCTGCATGCGTTCCCGGCGCACCTTGCGCGGCACGTGATAGAGCGCGCCGTGCAACTCCAGGTTCTCCCAGGCCGAGAGGTTCTGATCCAGACTCGGATCCTGAAACACGATGCCGATGCGCTGGCGCACTTCGGTGGGCTGTCGGGTGGGATCGAGGCCGTCGATGCGCACCGTGCCCGAGCTGGGGGCGAGCAGCGTGGTGAGGATCTTGATGGTGGTGGTCTTGCCGGCGCCGTTCGGGCCGAGGAAGGCGAAAATCTCCCCGCGCTCGACCTGAAAGGAAATGTCGTGGACGGCGACGAATTCACCGAACTTGCGCGTCAGGTGCTCAACGACGATCACTGAGGAGACCTCCCCGGAGTCAGGCCGAGCGAGCATAACATGTCGCCTGCGCTGCTCGCGTTACAGCCAGCCCTTATGCCGCGCGATGCGGGCCGCCTCGATGCGATTCGCGGCGCCCAGTTTACTGATCGCCTCGGAGAGGTAATTGCGCACCGTTCCTTCCGAAAGCGACAGTTCCGCGGCGATTTCCGCCCCGGAGCGGCCCTCGCCGGCGCGCCAGAGAATCTGCCGCTCCCGCTCGGTGAGCGGATCCGGATCGCTCGCCCAGGCCTCGGCGGCGAGGTCCGGATCGATGACCCGCTCGCCGCGGCGCACGCGCCGCACGGCGTTGGCGAGCTCCGCAGCCGGCCGGTCCTTCAGCAAATAGCCGCGCGCACCGGCCTCGAGTGCTCGGCGCAGGTAGCCGGGCCGGGCGAAGGTGGTGAGGATGACCACCTGGGTCTGCGGGTGGCGGGTGCGCACTTCGGCGGCGAGCGTCAGTCCCGTCATCTCGGGCATTTCGATGTCGGTGACCAGGACGTCGGGGCGCTCGGCGGCGACTGCCTCGAGTGCCTGACGCCCATTGGGGGCGCGCGCGCAGACCGTCAGATCCGCTTCGGTCTCCAGCAGCGCCGCGAGCGCCCCGAGGATCATCGCCTGGTCTTCGGCGAGCACCACCCTAATCGCACTCATGAGGCGCTCGCCAGGGCGAGCGCGGGGATCTCCACGCGCAGCCGAGTCCCCTGCTTCGAATCGATGGCAACGTGACCGCCGAGCGCCGCGAGTCGCTCGCGCACGCCCCTCAACCCGTTGCCCTCATGCCCGACGCCACCGCGGCCGTCATCGCTGATCTCGAGTAGTGTGCGCTCGGGCGTCGTGACGATGGTGAGGTAGCAGCGCGCTGCGCGCGCATGGCGCACGATATTGGTGACGCACTCGCGCACGATCAGCGCCAGGGTGCTCTCGATGAGCGGCGCGAGCCGCGGCGGCGGCTCGGTGCACTCGAAGCGCACCCCTGCCAGCTCGAGCGTCCGGCGCGCGCGCGTGAGTTCGGCGGCGAGCCCCTCGCAGCGGTAACCACTGATGGTCTCGCGGACCTCGGCGAGTGCGCGCCGGGCGGTCTGCTCCACTTCAGCGATCTCCCCGCGCGCGCGGGTCGGATCGGTGCCGATGAGGCGGCCGGCGAGCTCGGACTTCAGCACGATCAACGAGAGGGTGTGACCGAGGACGTCGTGCAGGTCCCGCGCGATGCGTTCGCGCTCGGCGACCTGAGCGAGGTGCTCGATCTGCTCCTGGGCGAGCGTGAGCCGGGCATTGGTGCGCGCGCGCAGCGCCCAGAACAGGCTGCTGCTACCTGCGGGTACGGCAAAGAACGCGATGATGCCCCAGTTCCAGATCCCGTAGTGCAGCGCCGCGCCTTCGGCGGCGGCCAGCGCTGCGGCGGCGCAGATGATTCCGCCTCCGATGAGGAAAGAGTCGGTGACGCAGGGGGCGAGCGCGGCGACATAGATGAACACCACCCCGGCGCCGGCATTGAGCCTGTAGGCACCGATGCCGAACAGGGTGAGTGCCACGGTCAGGTACTGCTTGGTGCGGCGCGAGGTGGGCAAGAGGGACGCACCGAGATACAGAGCGAGGAAGCATGCCAGCAGCAGCAGCGCTTCCAGCCACGCGTGCCACGTCCCCTGCTGGGCAGGCTGGATGAAGAAGTACACCGAATAGCACAGCCACACCAGGTTGATCGGCGTCCAGCGCCGCTGGCGGGACGGGCAGGCAGGATCGGTGCGCGTCGGTTCGCTCATGGGCTTCTCGTGTCGCTCAGGAGGAACGTAATCCAAGCGGCGGCGAACATCAACGCGCTGAAGCCGGCGAGCACCAGCCAATGCGTGAGCGCCCCGTGACGTGGGGCGAAGTGGACCACGGCCAGCGCGAGCTCGGCCAGGTGGTAGGTCGGCAGCACCGGGGCGATGGTCTGCATCCAGTGCGGCAGCTGCGCCACCGGGATCCAGAAGCCGGAGAACAGACACAGCGGCAGGTACACCAGGTTGATCAGTCCCGCCCCGGCATTGGGCGGCACCACGAGCGCGATCACGAGCCCGAGGGCCGTGAACGGCACCGACCCGACCAGCAGGATCAGGGCGAGGTGCAGCGTCTGCCCGAGGGTCATCGTGACGCCCGCGGCCCAGTGGCCGAGCGCGATGAGCAGCCCGAGCACGAGCAGTGCGAACACGGCGCTCGCGGCCAGCTTGGCCGCGAGGTACGCCAGGCGCGGCATGGGGCTCGCCCATTTGAGTTCGAGCCAGCCCTGCGCGCGCTCGAAGGCGATGCTGAGCCCGATGCCGAACAGGCACGCCGAGCCGAGTCCCATGCAGCTGTAGCCGACGATCAGGTACAGCGCCGCCTGCGGATTGTTCTGTCCGAGCCCGAACACCGCATAGAAGAGGACCGGCAGCCCGAGCACGGACAGGGCGTAGACGCGGTTGCGCGCCAGGCGGATGAACTCGTATTGGATTTCGCGCAGGGTGGCGCGCAGCCGCCAGCGGGCGGGCAGGGAGGGCGTTTCGGTCAGGGTGAGGGTATTCATCGGCGCACTCCGAGGACGGCGCTGGCGCTTGCGGCGGCCGGCGCGAGGGCGAGAATCGCATCCTCGAGACTTGCCGCACTGACTTCCAACTCGCTGAGGGAGTCATCGAGCGCGAGCAGCTCGCGCAGCACCTGCTGCGGATCGTGCGCGAAGAGGATGACGCCGTCGCGGTCCGCTTCCACGGCCGTGACGGTGGGCAGGGCGCGCAGCTCGGTTGGGTCGATCTGTGTGCGACAGCGGATGCGAGCGGCCGCGACACTGTGTTTGATCTCGGCCGGAGTGCCGCGGCGCACGGTGCGGCCGCGATCGAGGAGCACGACCTGGTGTGCGAGCGCATCGGCCTCCTCCAGGTAATGGGTGGTGAGCAGCACGGCCTTGCCGGCCGCGGCGAGCGCGCGGATCTCGTTCCACAGCTGCCGTCGACTCTGTGGGTCGAGTCCGACGGTGGGCTCATCGAGGCAGACTACGGCCGGATCGCCGCTCAAGGCGAGCGCGAGCAGCACGCGCTGCTTCTGGCCGCCGGAGAGGGTGCCGAAGCGCTGGTGCTCGAACGCACTCAGTCCGGTGCGCATCAGCAGTTCGGCGGTCGGCAGGGGGCGCGGATAGTAGCTGCGGAACAGCTCGATGTGCTCGCGCACGCTGAGGGTGTCCGGCGCGCGGGCAACCTGCAGCATCGCCCCGAGCGAGGTGCGCGCGTCGCTCGAGCGCGGGTTGCGGCCGAGCACCTCGGCGCGGCCGCTGTCGGGGCGGGCGAGGCCAAGGAGCACGCGCACCGCGGTGCTCTTGCCGGCGCCGTTCGGTCCGAGCAGCGCGGTGACCTGCCCAGGGAGCAGTTCGAGCGAGAACCGATCCAGCGCGAGGTGCGCCCCGAAGCGTTTGCTCACCGAGTGCAGCGCCGCGAGCGGTGCGGGATGACCGGGCGGGTTCGAACGGACGGCGGGGTGCATGCGTATCGCTCCGGGGCGCGAACAAGTGCGTGCAGCGTGACGTTCGGCGACGGTGCGTGGCAGTGCCCGGTGTCAGGGGACGGGGGTGACAGATGTCATGGGGGTCTCCCGGGGTGAGATCTATCCGGGGGGGGCTTCCCGGTCGATCACCAATTCGATAAGATTGGAAGAATGAAATCCGAAGAGGCGATTGCGGTGTGTGGTGCGCTTGCCTCCGAGCCGCGGCTTGCGCTCTACCGCCTGCTGGTGCGACGCGGGCCGCAAGGCTTCACTCCGGGGGAACTCGCGCGCCGTCTGCGCATGCCGGCACCGACGCTGTCGTTTCATCTGAAGACGTTGGTGGCTGCCGGGCTCGTGGTGAGCCGCCGCGCGGGACGCCACCTCTACTACAGCGCGAACTTCACCCGCATGAGCACGCTGATCGAATTCCTGACCGCCAAGTGCTGCACCCTCGGGGCAGCCGACGCGGCGGGATCCTGCGGCCCGCCGTGCACGCCGGCGCAGCGTTGAGATGTCCCGCTTCGACCGGTATCTGAGTCTCTGGGTAGTGCTGTGCATGGCCGCCGGCACGCTCGCCGGGCGGTTCGCGCCCGGGGTGTTCCAGCATATCGCGGCGCTCGAGCTTGCCGAGGTCAATTTTCCGGTAGCGGCGCTGATCTGGCTGATGATCGTGCCGATGCTGACGAAGGTGGATTTCACGGCACTCGCCTCGGTGCGTGAGCACTGGCGCGGAATGGGCGTGACGCTGTTCGTCAACTGGGCGGTCAAGCCGTTTTCCATGGCACTGCTCGGCTGGCTGTTCCTCGAGCATCTGCTGCGTCCATGGCTGCCGGCCCGTATGGTCGCCAGCGCGATCGCCGGACTGATTCTGCTCGCCGCCGCACCGTGCACCGCCATGGTGTTCGTGTGGAGTCACCTCGCCGGCGGAGAGCCGCATTTCACGCTCACACAGGTGGCGCTGAACGACACGCTGATGGTGTTCGCGTTCGCCCCCATCGTCGCGCTGCTGCTCGGCGTGGCGGCGATCACCGTGCCCTGGCATACGCTGCTGTTGTCGGTGGCCCTGTACATCGTCGTCCCGGTGCTGCTGGCACAGGCGTTGCGCCGCGCGCTGCTTGCGCTCGGCGGGCCGCCGCGCCTCGAGCGGGCGCTGCGGCGCTTCCATCCGATCGCGCTCGGCGCGCTGCTTGCGACGCTGGTGCTGCTGTTCGGATTCCAGGGCGAGCGCATCCTGGCCGCGCCGCTGGTCATTGTCGTGATCGCGGTGCCGATCGTGATCCAGGTGTATTTCAATTCCGCGCTCGCTTACGTCCTGAACCGCTTCGTCGGCGAAGCGCACTGTGTGGCGGCGCCGGCGGCCCTGATCGGTGCGAGCAATTTCTTCGAACTGGCGGTGGCCGCGGCCATCAGTCTGTTCGGACTCCGCTCCGGTGCGGCGCTCGCGACCGTGGTCGGCGTCCTGGTCGAAGTGCCGGTCATGCTGTCGGTGGTCGCACTGACTCGCGCGACGCGCGGGTGGTATGAGCGCGGCGGGGCCGTGCGCCGGCGCGCAAGCGGCTGTACCCCTGGGGAGCTACACTGATGCGGATCCTGTTTCTCTGTGTGGCCAATTCGGCGCGCAGTCAAATGGCCGAGGGCCTGGCGCGGCAGCTGCTGCCGACGTGCGAGGTGCTGAGCGCCGGCTCGCGGCCCTCCCGGGTCAACCCGTACGCGATCGAAGCGATGCGCGAACTCGGCATCGATATCTGCGCACAGCGCTCGAAGTCGGTGAGCGAGATCGATCCGGCGGGGCTCGACCTGGTCGTGACTTTGTGCGCCGAGGAGATCTGTCCGGTGCTGCCCGGGCGGGTGCGCCGGCTGCACTGGCCGATCGATGACCCGGCGACGGACGACCCTCAGATCGGTGCCGAAGAGCAGCGGGCGCGCTTTCGGGTCGCGCGCGAGGCGATCCGCGCCCGCCTGGTCGCGCTCGCCGCGGAACTGACGCCGCGCTGAGATCCGCGCCCGAGAGCAGGGCGGGCCGCGGGTGGGCCACGCGTTGCAACATTCGGCTCGACCCGGGTCAGTCCGTGGGGTCTGACCACTCCGCCCGGTAAGAGGTCTGGGTGCGACCGGCGAGCCGCAAAGGCGGACCGATGGCGGTGGGGGTGTGCCTGGCGCCCGAGCGCGAGGCAACGCTGCGAAATGTCGAGTTGCGCGCTGATCGAGACGGAAATAAAAGTGCCCGATCGCTTATGCTGCCGCAATCGCGCAGCGGATCGGGGTGGGGAATGCGAAATATTGCCAGGCCCGTAGCGTTCATCATTGCGCCAACGAATCACGGCACCCTCACAGTCAATAGAAACGACTACAGGATAGTCGACAACGACAGAGGGTACGGTGTCGGCTGTTAACTGCTCAATACGTCGAATTTCGACCCATCGGTGGTGGAATTCGAGGGCGCGCTGCCGGGGAAGCGGCTGCAGTATTTCGGCAAGGGTGTGGTCGCCGTGAATTGCGGGACCAATATCGGCGTGCGGACCCTCGAGTGGGCGCGATTGATGTACGGTTGGGGGACTGTGCATTCGTTCGAAGCACAGGAAACAGTCTGTTATGCGCTGGCCGGAAACATCGCGATCGATAACTGCTTGAATGTATCGGCCGGGAATTTGGCGGTAGGCGAGAAGCGCTCCACTTTGCAAATTCCGGAGCCGGACTCTCTGACCCCGGCGTCGTTCGGGAGTCTTGAGCTGATCAAGAAAGCGAGGACGGAGTTCATTGGGCAGAATATCGACTACGACAAGACGCGAGAAATTCAACTCAACTCATCTCGAACGACTTATTGCATTTCAACAGATTGGATTACATGAAAATCGATGTCGAGGGGATGGAGCAGGTGGTGTTTGCTGAGGCGATGGAGACCGTCTCGAAATTCAAGCCAATCCTGTTCATCGAGAACAACCAGTCGAATCAGGAAAATCTCGCGGCATACCTGGCGCAACATGGATGCAAGACGTACGACATCGGAATGAAACCGTTGGCCATTCATGTGACGGACCCGGCCGCGAATCATTCGACGATCCAGGGCGATTCGCTGAACTTTACCGCGTAACAACGGAGGGGCGAGCGCCAGAGTGTCCTGCGGCGCCTGATTCGGGTGATTCGACGGCCAATGCCCGCGGCGGGTTCACCGTGCTGCCGGTGCGATCGGGTCGTCACAGGGGCGGTGCGAGAGCCGCTGCGCAAGTCTCGAGCGTGGTGTGCTCGGCTCGATAGGGGCAGGGTTGCTGATGCGGGTGGCTCGAGGCGGCTCCCCGTGCATCGATGGCCGAGTTGCGGCTGCATCATCATGACGGCGGTCTCGGTGCAGCCGGAGGCGGGGCGGCCTCGACGGCAGGCGCAGACGCACGGTGTCGCAGTCGTGGGCCCGAGAACAGCTGCGAGATCTCCTCGAGCGTTCTGCCGCGGGTTTCGGGGCCCAGCGTCGCGACGAACGCCAACGCGGCGATGGCGAACAGCCCGTAGCCGAGGAACGTCCCGGTCGGCCCCCAGTGCGCGAGCTCCCATGTGAATATCAGCGTCACGCTGGCGCTGGTGAGCGAGTTCCACAAGCAGATGGCGGACATGGCGAATGCGCGCTCGCGGTCGGGAAAGATTTCGGCCACCATGACCCAGGTCACCGGTCCGAACGACACGGCGAACGCGGCGACGAACACGATGATGCCGGCGAGCACGAGGGCCGGATGTGCCACCGCTGCGCCCGCGCCGCCGGTGACCCGGAACGCCCAGGCGATGGTGAGCAGGGCCACCGCCATGCCGGTCCCTCCGGCAAGCAACAGCGGTTTGCGCCCGACCCGGTCGATCAGGCTCATCG
>JAPTUI010000145.1 GCA_028067895.1 Pseudomonadota bacterium
CCGGCCGGCGGGATCAGGCCAGAAGACGCAGACCACGCTTCGAATCTCTAAGGACGTACTTGAGTTTTTCCGCGCCACCGGCCCGGGGTGGCAGACCCGCATGGACAACGCGCTCAAGCAGTACGTGGCCGCGCAGCGGCAGTGAGCGAGGCGTATTGGTGTTCGACACAGGAGCGGCGTAGAACATCATGGACTGGCTTGGGCACGTCCTAACCCCTCAAGAAACCGGTTGATGGCTGTCAGTGCTGTTGGTTCGTCGAGTAACGGCACGTGGCCGCGGTTCGCGATGGTCACGGACTCCAAATCGGGCTTCTCGTGACGCATGCGCTGGACCGTGCTCGCGGCGAGAATGTCAGACAGCGCGCCGCGGATGACCAGCATCGGCAGGGATCGCAGGCACGCAAACACCGACCACAGGTTCTGCGCCGCTGCCCCCGTGCTACGCAACATCTCCCCGATCGCCGGATCGAAGTCGAGTCTCGGTATGCCCGCGGCATCGGCCCGATAGCTGCGCCGTGCGAGCCGACCCCAGGCCTCCTCAGTCAGGTCCGGCCAAGCCTGTCCATACACCGCGCGCAACTGCTCGACCGCCTCGTCCCAGGTGCGCACGGGCGGCAATTGTCCTGCATAGCTTCGTATCCGCTCCAGGCCCAGCGGATCGACTTCCGGTCCGATATCGTTGAGTACGATGCCCGCGATACTCTGCGGTTCGGATGCCGCCATCAGCATCGCGAGGAGTCCCCCCAGGGAAGTCCCGATAACCACCACCCGCTGCAGGTCGAGTTCGGCGCACAGACCCTTGAGATCGGCGAGATAGACGGCTGGCTGGTAGTTCTGCCACTGGGGGTCGTATTGCGATCTGCCGCGTCCGCGCAAGTCGGGGCAGACGACCCGATAGTGTTTCGCAAGGTACGGAGCAAGCGCCTCGAAATCACGGCTGTTGCGCGTCAGGCCTGCCAAACACAACACTGTCGGTGCCGCCGATTCCGCCGTAGCATAGACCCGGCTATACAGCCGTAAACCGTCAGCAGACCTCCAGCGTAGCTCACGAAAGGGTACATGCGAGTTCATCGCTGCATGGTCCTCGACAGATGCCCTCGGCGACACCGCACGGGCAGATTTCGGCGACGATGCGCCTGCACCGCACGGCTCCCCCTGCACTCGGCAGGACGGTCCCGCCGTGCCAATGTCGGCAGCCGCATCACGCTACTGCATGCACCAGCCGTGGCTGACGACCAACGACTGTCCGGTCAACGCGCCGGAGTCGAACGCGGCAAGAAACACTGCCGCCTCGGCGACATCCCGGGTGGTCGTAAACTGCCCGTCGACCGTGTCTTTCAGCATCACGTCACGGATCACCTCCTCTTCAGTCAGACCTCGCGCGGCCGCCTGCTCCGGGAGCTGCCGCTCGACCAGCGCGGTCCGCACGAATCCCGGACAGATGACATTGGCGCGCACGCCGTGGCGCGCACCCTCCTTCGCCACCACCTTGGCCAGACCGATCAGACCGTGCTTGGCGGTGACGTAGGGCGCCTTAAGGACCGATGCCTCCTTGGAATGCACCGATCCCATGTAAATAATGCAGCCGCCGCCCTGCGCATACATCTGGCGCAGCGCAGCCCGCGTCGTGAGAAACGCGCCGTCCAGATGCACCGCAAGCAGTCTGCGCCAGTCCGCAAGCGCCATCTGTTCAAGCGGTGCGACAATCTGGATCCCGGCATTGCTCACCAGGATGTCGATGCGGCCGAAGGCCGTGACCACCTGAGCCATGCCCTGATCGACCTGCTGCTCATCGGTAACGTCCATGACGATGGGCAGCGCACGCCCGCCCTGATCAACGATGCCAGCGGCGGCATGTTCGACTTCGGGGGCAGCCCGATCAGCGAGTGCGACTCGGGCACCCTCGTTGGCGAAAGTGCGGGCAATTTCAAGCCCGATGCCGCTCGCTGCCCCGGTGATCACCGCGATCTTATCGTTAAGACGCATCGCATCGACCCCACTTTACCTCACGACTCGGGCGCCCCCAGCACACGCAGCGCG
The DNA here is from genome assembly GCA_028067895.1 of Pseudomonadota bacterium. GTDB lineage: Bacteria > Pseudomonadota > Gammaproteobacteria > Steroidobacterales > Steroidobacteraceae > 13-2-20CM-66-19. The sequence goes on from JAPTUI010000145.1 coordinate 2,041, forward strand.
TATTGTGCGTAGATCTCAGCCACCCGGTGCGCGCCGAGTTCATATTCCGGCGTATACCAATAGGCGACCCGCATCCCCATGGCACCTATGGCCGCGACGGCCAGCCAGACGTCCGGCACGTTGAAGACGCCGCGCTCGACCCCGCGTTGCACGATGTCCATCAATGCCTGGATGGACTGGTTGCGCAGCTCGAATGTCGCGGCGCCGAGTTGACTCGACAGCGCATGCAACTCCCCATTGGCGACGACCGCAAGCATGGAAAATTGAGCATGCATCGCCACATGTGCATGAACGTAGGCCACCACCTGATCACGCGGATCGGCTCCGCACTCGAGCAGCGCCGCCTGGATACTGCGGCGGTGCTCTTCATGCCCAATACGGCACAGCTCCGCGAGGATGTGCTCCTTGGACGGATAATGTGCATAGAGCGAGGCCGGCCGCATTCCGGCGCCGTCGGCGATCTCGCGAATCGAAGCTCCCGCATAGCCGTGCTCGGCAAAGAGCTTTAGCGCAACCTCGAGAATTACACCCCGGGTACCCGCAGGCTTGTGCTCCGGCAGGAGCGTCGCGTGGGTGGCCGCCAGTCGTCGGGCCGCATCGGGGATAGGATTTGGAACGATCATTCGTTCAGTGTAGAACTTTTCTCAGTATTTTTGTAGTATACCTACCGTACGTTCGGTTGGCTTTCTCGTAGCCGTCGAATCGCTGAAGACCTCGGACGATCGGTGTTCAGCGCCAAATGAACAGTGGGGGGCGTCGATCATGGCGATCAGGGTGCGAGGCATTTTCCTCATGGCCTGTGGTGTGCTCGCTGCATCCGGCATCGCTGCGGCCGCAGCGGCCACGCCAGCCTCCGCTGGCTCCACGGGCAGTCAATCCGTTACGGGCGCAACGAAAAACTCCGCGCCCGCCGCGCAGCTTGCTGAAATCGTGGTCACCGCTACCGAGCGCAGAGAACCGGAGCAGAGCGTGCCGTTTGAGGTCACCGCGCTGACCGCGACCGCCCTGCGCCGGATCAATGCACACAATCTCGGGGACTTCGCTCCCTACGTCCCCGGCCTCATCACCAACTCCGGGGCCGATCCTGGCCTCATCGTGATCCGGGGGGTCACCATGGGCACCGGCGGCCAATTGAGCAGCGCCATCGGGCTGTATCTTGATGGCGTCCCGCTCGGCGCGAGCACCTCCTTCGGTCTCGGTTACCAGAGCTTCAACATCAACACGTTCGACCTCAATCGCGTCGAGGTGTTGAACGGGCCGCAGGGCACCCTCTATGGCGCGGATTCCCTCGGGGGTGCAATCAAGTACGAGACAGCCGCACCGAACCTGCACCGCCTGCACGGCATCGCCGAAACCGAGGTCTCGCAGACCGATCACGGCGGAACCAACTACGGCCTGCGTGGCATGCTCAATCTGCCCTTTGGCGGCGGTCTCGGTGCGGTGCGCATCGATGGGATCGACGATTATGAATCCGGCTACATGACCGATCCGGTCTATCACCGACACAATCAAGGCGACACGCGCAACGACGGCGGAAGAGTGCAGATCTTGCTCGCTCCAACGCGCGATCTGGACGTGCACCTCGGGGTCTTCTATCAGCGCGATTCGAGCGTCGGGCTCGATACGGACTTCCGCAACTTCGTGACACACAAGCCGACTCTCGGTACCTACGATCAGGCATATCCGCTTGAGCAACCGGCGGTGAGCAGCTTGACGCTCTATTCCGCCAAGATCGACTGGCGATTGCCATGGCTCACCGTTACTTCGATCACCGGCGATCAGTCCGATCACGGCTTCTCGTTATCGGATGAGAGTCTGGTCTACGACGCGATCCTCGCGGAATTCGGCGCGGGTGACGATCCGTTCCAACTTCCGGTGGACACCGATACCCACCGCATCACCGAGGAGGTACGCCTGGTGTCACAGCAGGAAGGCCCGGTGCGCTGGATCCTCGGCGGCTACTATGACCACGAGATCACCAACGAAATCGTCGACTTGTACGACCGCGCCAACCCTGGCGGCACATTCCTCGGCCTCGTACCGTTTGCCGCCGACCTGCCCAGCAGCTACCGTGAGGTCGCCGGCTATGCCGACACGACGATCGCCTTCACAAAGCGACTCAGCCTCGGTCTCGGCATCCGCTACAGCACGCAGCATCAGGCGTATCAGGAATCGACGTATGGTCTTTTCGCGACCGGCTCGAACACTCTGTACAACTCGCCCATTGCCCTCACCCACCAGACGGTCACGACCTACTCGATCAATCCCAAGTACCGGCTGACGCACGACATCATGCTTTACGCCCGGGCGGCGAGCGGATTTCGCCCCGGCGGCCCGAACTTCGTACTGGTCTCCGGGCTGCACAACCCGAACTTTGCGCCTGACAAGCTCTGGAACTACGAACTCGGCGAGAAGTCCTCGTTCTTCGATCATCGCGCCGAGCTGAACTTCGACGTGTACGACATCGAGTGGCAGCACATTCAGCTCGTGGTCAACAACGGCGGGGTGAACCAGCTCGAGAATGGCAAGAATGCACGTGTTCAGGGTGCGGAGCTCAGCTTCAAAGCAAGAGTCACGCGACACTTCACGCTCGGCGGCTCAGCCAGCTACACCCATGCGTGGCTCACCGGACCGGTGCCGGTACTGAAGATCAATTACGCCGGCGCGCGCCTGCCGCTCTCGCCACGAGTCAATTTCGCGCTGCTCGGCACGTATCATTACAAACTCGCACCGGGCCATCCGGCCGCCTTGACCGTGAGTGACTACTGGCTCGGCCAGCGCACCGAGGGCTTTGGTACGAGTGCGAGCGCTCTGTATTCACTCCCGGCGTTCAATACCTTCGGATTGGACCTGTCAATCGGTCTGACGCGGGCGGTATCGGCAGATATTTATCTCAAGAATGCCTTCAATTCCGCGGGGCAAATCGACGCGACCACGATCGCCAACGAATATGATCCGGCAGCCCCGACTCCGGTCATCATCTCTCAGCCAAGAACGATCGGTATCGTTCTGCGGGCGAGCTTCTGAGGTAACGGACGTGTCATCCGCAACAGCACACGAGGCGGTGAGGCAACACTTGATAGAACTCGGACAGCGGATGTCCACCTCCGGGCTCCCGGTGCAAGCGGCCGCCCGCGCGGCCATGGACGAGTATTTCACGGCCACGCCCCTGCCGGACATGCGCTGCATCCCGGCAGCCGTTCCGAAGCTGCCCGCCGAATGGCTGGTCGACGAGAGCCTGAGCGACGAGCGCCGAATCCTCTTCCTGCACGGCGGCGGCTACGTCGCCGGCGGCATCAAGGCCTATCGCAATTTCGGCATGTGGATCGCCCGGACCATGCGCTGCGCCGTGCTACTCATCGATTACCGGCTCGCGCCCGAGCATCCCTTTCCGGCTGCGCTCGAGGACGCCGTCATGGCATTTCGCTGGATGCGCGGGCACGGCCCGCTCGGGAGCGCACCGGCGCGGCGGGCGTTCGTGCTGGGCGATTCCGCGGGCGGCGGCCTCGCGCTCGCCACGCTTCTGGCGCTCCGTGAGCGCCATGCCGACCGCGCCGACGCCGCAGTCACATTCTCGGCCTGGACCGACCTCACTAACAGCGGCGAGTCGATGACTGCCCTGCAAGATCCGAGCATGGGTGCGGTCAAAGCCGTCCCGGACCTGTTTGCCGGGCTGTACCTCGAGCGGACTGATCCGCGCAATCCCCTGGCCTCCCCGCTGTTCGGCGCGCTCGCGGGACTGCCGCCGTTGTTGATGCAGGCGAGCACCACGGAGCTGTTCCGCGATGATACGGTGCGCTTCGCGGACAAGGCCCGAGCCGCCGGCGTCGATGTGCAGGTGGACCTCTGGCCCGACCTCGTACACGTCTGGCAAGGGTTCGCACCGCAAGTGCCGGAGGCACTCGATGCGCTGCGGCGAGCAGGCGAATTCATCCAGGCGATTTGATCCGCACAACGCCGGTGTATTTCCACATCAAAGACGCTCCCTTCGGTTTCGACGCCTCGACGGCGCGGAGGAGTCGCTCCGAACACCGCCATCACCCCGAGTAGGCCGTGGCCGCGATCTGGTATCCGTCAAAGGAGCGTATCGCTGCTGCCACTGTGACCCGCTTCATCGAATGCGTAAATACGCATCTGCGGCTCTCGCTCAAGGATTATTGGGATCTTTACACCTGGTCGGTGATGCGACCGGAGCAGTTCTGGATCGAGCTCGCCCAGTTCGCCGATGTGCGCGCCGAGTGGGGCCGCGGACCGGTGATCGAGCAGCCCGCAGGCATGCTCGGGGCGCGATTCTTTCCGGATACGAAACTCAACTTTGCGGAGAACCTGCTCCGCTATCGCGACGAGCATCCAGCGGTGGTCTTCACCAATGAGCGGGACGCGCGGCGGGCCCTTTCATACGCGCAACTGCACGCAGAGGTCGCGCGGGTGGCTGCGGGCCTCGCACAGGCCGGCGTCGGCATCGGCGATCGGGTGGCCGGATACCTGCCCAACCTGCCGGAAGCGCTGATTGCCATGCTCGCGACCACGAGCCTCGGAGCGGTGTGGTCTGCGTGTTCGCCGGACTTTGGCGTGAATGCATTGCGCGATCGCTTCGCGCAGATCGAACCCAAGGTCCTGTTCACCGCCGATGGCTATTTTTATGCCGGCAAGGCATTCGATTCGCTGCCACAGATCGCAGCGGTAGCGGCCCAGTTGCCCAGCGTGAGACGCATCGTCGTCGTCCCCTACGTCGCCCAACGGCCCGACCTCGCCCATCTCGGGGCGGTGGCGAGCCATGCCGCGCTCTGGAGTGAATTTGGCACCTCCGGTGCGCCGCTCCGTTTTGCACCCGTCCCGTTCAATCATCCGGTCTATATCCTTTACTCATCGGGAACGACCGGCGTTCCCAAATGCATCGTGCACGGAGTCGGCGGTACGCTTCTGGCGCACCAAAAGGAGCATCTGTTGCACGTCGATCTCCGCCGCGGCGACCGAATCTTTTATTTCACGACGTGCGGCTGGATGATGTGGAATTGGCTCGCCAGCGCGCTCGCAGTCGGAGCCACGCTTGTTCTATACGACGGTAACCCGTTCTTTCCCGATCCGGGTGTACTGTGGCGCATGGCCGAGCGCGAGCAGGTCACAGTCTTCGGAACCAGTGCCAAGTACCTCTCGGCGCTGGAGAAGACCGGCTACGTGCCGGTCGAAACGCTCAGACTCCGGTCACTGAAGACGATCCTCTCGACCGGCTCGCCACTCCTGCCCGAAAGCTTCGATTTCGTCTATCGCGCAATCAAGGCCGATGTGCATCTCGCCTCCATTTCCGGCGGCACGGACATCATCTCGTGCTTCGCGCTCGGCTGTCCAACCCTTCCGGTTTATCGAGGCGAACTGCAGTGCCGGGGACTCGGAATGCGCGTCGAGATCTTCAACGACGCCGGCGAACCGCTGCACGGAGCCCGCGGCGAACTGGTCTGCACCGCACCATTTCCGTCCATGCCCCTGGGCTTCTGGAACGATCCGCACGGGGCAAAATTCCGCGCCGCCTACTTCGAGCGCTACCCGGGCGTGTGGCATCACGGCGATTACGCCGAACTTACCGAGCACGGCGGCATCCTAATCCATGGCCGTTCGGATGCGGTGCTCAATCCCGGCGGCGTGCGCATCGGCACGGCCGAGATCTACGCCGCGGTCGACAGTCTGCCGGAAATCGCCGAGTCCATCGCGGTCGGACAGGACTGGAAGGCCGATGTACGCGTCGTATTGTTCGTGCGCCTAAACCCCGGCGTCGAACTCGATGAGGAGCTCAAGAACAAGATCCGCG
>JAPTUI010000601.1 GCA_028067895.1 Pseudomonadota bacterium
ATCGGAGCCGGAGAGTTCGAACTGCCCCAAAGGGAACTGAGAGCGCAGTTGGATTCTGGGCAGTACCGGCTTGCCGTAGAGGTCGCCGACACCAGCGGTGCCGTCGAACTTGCTTGGGAAGTAGAAGGACCGGCCGAGTTCGACGAAGCACTTAAGGCATTGACCGACGCAGGCGCTCGTCCCGAGGTTCGCGGCGATCTACTGGACGAGCGAGGAGTAGAAGGACTCGCGCGATTTCAGGATCCGAACGAAGCGCGACGTCGCCCTCATAGCGTTGATCGTGAATGATGGAAAGCAATGCCTTGAATGCGTCGAGTGTTCCGTTCGGCGCTCGTCGCGCGGCTACGTAAAGATCGCGGCCAGTTACGACGCGGCCCCAAATCTCCCGCACCCAACCCAATTTAGCGAGCGCCTCCAAGTCGGGCGGTTCGCTGCCCTTCGGTTCGGCGCCGGCGTACGCGGCTTCGGCTGCTTGCCACTGTGCATTCGGCGAGACCTTCAAGCCAGCCAGCAATCTCAGCATGACCTGATCCGGCGTCACGCTGAGATCCGAAGAAGGAGGCCGGGACTGTCCAACCACAGGCAGCTTCCGGCGAAATCGATCCCGCAGAATCCGGCGCGTCTCGCTCGGAACGTGGCGGAAGCTAGCGAATCGAGACATTGAGTGACCCACCCACTGGTGATCGAGGTGCGCTATCCCGTTGAGCCAGCGATCCGGACCCGCTCCGCATTCTCCCGCCGAAACCGCTCAACCTCGTCCGCGATGGCTTCGTCATCGCCGGAGCCGTCCGCATGTCTCGCTACCGTCGCCAAAGCTCGCGTGAGAATTGGGGAGGAGTAGGGCCATGAGAATGTCATCCGACCTCCGCCGAAGACGCCCGCGCGGGGCACTTGGGCGCACCGGAACTGAGCGCTCTGAATGGTGAACGTTCGCAGTTCACCCGTGCCAAGTGAAATCGCGAAGTCACCCACTGGCGTTTCTATCCAATCGAAAAGGTGCGGCAATAATCCGACGCTGGCCGCCAGCATACAGACTTCCGGCTTCCGGACACTCGCGCCAGTATACTGGTGCCCTCGCATGTCGTCCGAGTGATTTGGGCGTTCCGTCGCTCTCTCTCACCACATAGGCGCGCTCTCGAAATTAACCCTTCTCCGGAACGGTCTCCTCTGTCTCTCTCCCGGCCTCCTTGTTGCACTTCGGGCAACCCGAGACGATCCCTTCCGTCACCGTGTAAAGGAGTGGAATGAGTATCGTCATACCTTCCGTTTCTATCGCATCGTATGCCAACGATCGCACGATGCCTTCTCCAAAAGGAGAAGGAGTAGGTGCTGTCAGAATTTCGCTCAGTGGGAGCCCCTTGGGGTTGTAGATATATACCTCGCCGGGCTGGCGGGCATACGCAGACTCATCTTCCGGCTGGCCATAAGCTATGTGGTGAGCTCTCACCCAGTTGATGGGCTGAGAGGTTCTGCACCAGGACACTAACTTCTCCAGTTGGTCATGGGAAATTTTCCGCGCAAAGTCGCCATGTTTTTGACAAACACCAAACTCGCGAAACAGGCCCATGCTGAAACTGTAGGAACGGTCATCCGCTACCAGCGGAAGGCGTAGATACGAATCGATGACTGCGGGCCGGGCACCCGTATTGCGGAGAAGTTCTAGAAGCAGGCTATAGAACGAATACAGACCCAGACCGTCACGATCCGGTCGACCTTGCATCTGAAGGGACTGAATGGCCTCAATCGCCTCGTTGGCGTAGATGCATGCATTCGCCTCGCCGTGAAATGCAAACCCTTTATTGAGTACAAATATGAAATTCGCCCATTCTCGACGCTTGTGTTGGTCCGCGAACTTCTTGATTTCCGCGATGATGTCTACTAGGGATAAATCGCTGTCATAGGCAAACAGCAAACCGAATCCTCGGTCCGACTGTTTCTGGCCAATTGAGATGCTGAAACCCGCAGCCGGAGGCGTTTTCCGATCGAGCGACTTGAACGATGCAAGATTGGCCAACCCGTCCTGAATAGTGTGGGCAGTGAGGCGGGATTTTACCTGGATGACGCCATACACGCTTTCCAGCGGTAGCACCTGATACACATCTTCTCGGTTCATCAACGTTACCGTGTCGAGCTTGTCATAGAGCGCGATATCTATCTCTCGGCTCATATGGCCCGTTGTGGAAGCCACTCGAACACTTCGATCCGAGACGGCGTAGCGGCTTGGGAGGTAGCCACTAGAAGATAAAAATTTCCGCAGGATCTGCTCTCGAGATTCTCCGATGTCTCGCGGATGCTTCAGATCCTTTGTTCTATCATAGTCGACAATCATTTGGGCTTGGTGATCCCGGAACTCCCGCTCGAGTCCGTGAAATTCCCGATCCTTGGATCTCAATGCGAGCGCACGCTTCGCTTGATCTACCAGTATCGCTCTCCACCTCGCCTCCTTCGCTTCCCAATCCTGATCGTCGGTTGGGAGCCCGAATGAACCGGCTTTCCCTGGAGCCTCAGTCTCGGATCGCTTGCCTTTGGCTCTCTTCTGTCTGTGTTTGTTGTCTTTTGCCATAGCATTGAATCCTCCAAGGCTGTCGTGCAGAGTGTACCCAAAGCCAGTTTGCGCTCAGACCCCGCGGCCTTCTGGCTGGCGGGCCTCGGCTTGGGAGGTCGCACGCCCGAAGATAATCGCGAAAGGTACGGCGTTCGTATGTCGTCGGCGTCCGAAGGCGACGAGAAACCGACGCACGACCGTCAGGCTGTAACCCGCCGGCGGAACGACCATGTCCGCTTCAATATCGAACACCATGCTCCGGAAGCGCCTCTCCCCCTGCGCGTCCGCGGCTGTCGGGTCGATAGTCGTGGCTGCTGCTGCCGCAGTCTCTCGTAGGTTGTCAAGCGCAGCATCGAGGGCCGGTTCATTCGGGGACTCCATGTGATTGAGCGCCGCGGCCGAAAGCGCCCGTAGGCTTTCGCGAAAGGCTTGCGAAGATGGCTCCGCGCGGGCCGCGTCCAGCTTTTCGGGATCAATGGCGAGCGCGATTCGCAGAGGCAGGACCCTATCGGTCGGCGCGATGCGATTCTCAGGCGCAATGCGCGCAGCCGCGAGATCGGAACGCGTCAGGCGTTGCTCAGTGTAGATGAAGCCGCCAGTGAGTTGCGCCAGAAACAGCGCCAGATCGAAGTTCACGCCCCGCATGACTTGAAGCTGACCACTCCCCATGTCCGCTTCTAGGGGCTGTATCAGAGCCAGAGGATCGGCCGCCTGCTCCCGGCGGATGTAGGCGATCACCTCGGTGATCTGGTCATCCGTCAACTCAGACGAGTACTCACGTATCTGCCGTCGCAAGGAATCATCGGGCAACCGCGCAAACGCCCGCCTGAAATCATCGATGCCTAGCTGCCGCGCGACTTCGAAATCAACGGCATCGGTCTTCAGCCTGCTTCGACGCTCCTTGGCAATTTCCCAAACCGCGTCACGGAATGTATCGTTGAACTCGAGCGGGTCGGGGACCAGATGCACGATGCCTGCGTGAATCAGCGGAGCCAGATTCAGAAGGAGCGCGACATTCTTGATCGTCTGTTCCTTGTACTGGGATGGCGATTCGATGGGCGAGTATTCTGGCCGCATGTTTGCCGCGTTGGCGAACGGGTTGAGCACTACGATCTCGTCGAAATAGCGTAACCACCCGATGACACTTGCGGCGATTGTGCGAGGATCGATCAGACCGACATAGAGCGCGCGAATGACTCGTCCGTCGGGTCTGGGCAGCAGGTCGGCGATGTTCGTGTCCTTCGGCCAGAGCGACAAATACGCGGCATGAATGTCCCTCACCTGATCGTCGGATAATTCGCGACGCACGTCCTCCCAACTCTTGCCGCGGCCCAACCCCAGAATGTCTTCTATGGCGTTACAGAACATGAGATTGCGCTCGCGGATACTGAAGACATCCCACGGCATACGATCCTCGGGTGGAAGTTCCTCGCAGCAGGTCTGGTACGCCTTGCCGCTGCCGCACCGACACGGTTCATCGGATCGTGGATTCCCAGGAGGCAATTCTTTGCGTAGATATTCGTGGCCGCGGGACGTCCGGCCAAAGGCGTCCTGATAGCTCGATCTGCCGTCGTTGTACCCGACAATGATCTCGCCGCCAAAGTGCCATAGCTCGTTATGCGGTGGCAGCAGAATCCGGCCGATGTCACGCCAGTCGTGCGTACCGGTTCGTTCCGGATGCAGCCATGACTCCTCCGCGGCTCCGATAAAGCGGCGCGCGCGCAGCTTCAAGATGTGATTGATCGCGATCACCTCGCCGCGGGAAAGCTTGCGAGTACGAATCCAAGCGTCCGTGCGAGCCAAGGTGGTACCGAAATGCCGGGGATTCTGACGTGGTCGAAGAAGATCCACTCCGGAAGGATCTTTGGCATACTCGAGATTTGTGAGGATGAGGCAGTGGTTCGCGCTTAAGGCGAAGAGGGTCTGAGAGCCAATCAGCTCGATCGGCGGATCTTCCGGATAGCGGCTCTGTGCTGCGCCCGGCGGACAAAATGGGTTGTAAATCGTAACCGGATGATCACTCACGATGAACTTGACATCCGAATCCTCAGCCGACACCACCTCACGCACGGCCTCCAGCCACATGGTGCAATGCATCTGACGCAATGCTTGCATCTCGTCCATGAGCTCGTGCTGGTTGAGTTTCCCGTATCGCGCGCGAATCCAATCGAGCCCCTTGGGCGTGCGGATCTTTTGAGCGTCGATGTACGAGAAGAAAGCTTGAAAGCAGTCATGGACCGCTCTCGGATCACCGCTCGCCACCGCGCGCACGGACACGGCCCCGTCGTTGTCGATTGTCCCAAACAGGAAGCGCTCAATCTCATCATTGGGCACACCGAACAACAGGGTCGTATAGAGGTCCTTGAACCAGAAGAACTTTTTCGGTGAGCCTTTGTCCAGTTTTCGTGATCCACGGGCGCCGCCCCCGGGCGCCGGAGACTCATCGGGACTTAGGTCCAGACAATAGAGACGAGATGGATCGGTATTCCCGAATTCCTTCTGATACCAGACGGGCACATAGTGGTTACGGCGGGTCGTCATGGAGAAAGGATTTTCCCTCGATGGCGGCGTCTCGCCCACTTATCTCATGCGCGAGAAGCTCGGAGCAGCTCCGGCGTCGGACGAATTATCCATTTTGGACCGGCCGAACGGGGTGCACGCCGCGCTGGCGCGCCGGGGGGGCGGGGCACGGCCGCGTCGACGGCCTCGCAGATTTTCGGAGGGCGCGAGTAATCCGAAACGAGCACGCTCCTTAAGACTTCAAGATGGGAGTCTTTGACGCTGGTGTCGACGGTCGTGTCGCTCGGGAGGCTCGGCGAAACCTGCGGTCATTGCGCCGCGCGTCGGCCGAGAGGTCAGTCGTTCGGATCTTTGGAATGGCGGCTTGCGCAGGGAACGGCGGCGTCTACCTCCGTCGAGGACGGCGAGCCCGAAAACCGTCACTGAAATGGCCGATGTGACCTTTCTGACCTATTGGCGCGTGCCCATCCCGAATGTCTCAAACGGGCACTCTGCGGTCTGTACGGTATCCTGTCTCGGCCTTTGCCGTGGTCATCGTGCTACCCGGAAGTCCGCGTTTTGCCGCAATCTGTGCTGACGAGAACAAGCACCGCTATCGCGAGACACCACGCTGCCGCGAGAGGATCCATGAAACGTAGTCACCTCGGGTGATCGCCGTTACAACCTGATCGATGCGTCCCTCGACGACGGGCCGCCACGGAACCAGGCTAAATCCCATACCGTCGTCGAGCATCGCGAATCGCCCACTTGCCAGCACCACGGATCGGCGGAAAACGCCCGAGACGGGTTCACCGTCGACGACCGGCCGATGAACGAGCCCGGTCTCGGCTTGGAGTTTGCGAGCAGCGCTTTCAAGTTCACGCGCCTTCAGAGTCGCGAGAACATTCCGTGCCAGAGAGAGCCTCTGACCGCGTCGCTCGGCCAGGCCTTCTTGGACAAGGAATCCCTCCCGGTCGGCAAGCGCCGCACGGACCTCGGAGCCGAAGCCCGTCGGCGAAAGGTCATCGCGTTGATCCACCAGCAATCGATCCAGCCAGGTCGCGCCGACCGCCCGCACTTGGCGCTCGATCGGAAGGTAGGATCGGACCTCCACCTGGATGCCTCCGGAGCGCCGGGCGTCGTAAGCTCCCCCGCGCTCGACCAAGTCCTTGGGTATGCGCCAGACTCCCTCCTCCAGGCGCTCGACGATGCGAGCACGGCGCAGCGCCTCCAGTCGCCGCACGTGAGCCTCGACGAATGCCTCGGGGTCACGCCCCGGCTGAGCATTGGCTTCCGCGACCGCAAGGTGCTCGGAAGTTCGGTAGATGCCATCGCGCGCCAGCTCCACGATCGCCCGGTCCGCTGCACGCGGTTTTGGGCCATTGCTCACCGTGACTATCGCCCCGACCGGCAGTCCGCCGAGGTCCATCCGAGGGGGTACAGCGATGTGGTAAGCACGGCCATCGATGCCGTCCACGACCAAGTATCCGCGGTCGTTCAGAGGATCGACGAGGCCTTTGCCGATCACGCGGCCGGTGATGGATTCGGGAAGCTCCGTGTTACCGAAGGCGGCAAGCTCGCGTCGCTCGGCGCCGAGCGCGCGCTGCATGCGGCGGATGATGTCGCCCCGCTCGCCCATGGCCCGCAGGAGTGGCTCGAAATCCGCTGAGAGTTGCCAGCGGTCCGGAGCAAGGCGTTCGGCGAGGCCGAGCTCGCCGAGCCGCTGCAAGCGGCCAATCAAGAGTGCCCTATACTCTCGGTCCCGACCAGCGGACGAGAGGTCGGCCAGGTCCAGCCTACCGCCCTGGGCGCTCCGCTGGAGGGCCCGATCTAGGCTCGTCCACCTCTCCTGCTCGACCTCGCGCGTCAAGCTCTCCCGGATCTCCCGCTCCGTCCGCGGCCCGAGCCATCGCGTGGCGAGCTCCGCGGCGCGATGGCGCATGCCGTGGGCGATGTAGTCACCCGCGATGACGAGGTCCTCGCCGGCCTCGTCCTTGCCGCGCAGCAGGATGTGGATGTGCGGATTGTCGGTGTCCCAGTGGTCGGTCGCCACCCACTCGAGCCGCGTCCCGAGATCGCGCTCGACTTGCGCCATGAACTCCCGGGTGTAGGACTTCAAGTCGCCGATCTGCGCGCCATCCTCCGGCGAGACGATGATCTTGAAATGATGCCGGTCGGGCTCGATCCGGCGGGCGAAGGACTCGGCGTCAATCCGTTCGCGATCGCCCGCCTCGAGGTGGCCCGGACTGCCGTCAGGCTGTACTCCGTCCCGCTCGATGTAGTCGAGATTCTCCTTGAGCGAAGCGGGCCGGACTTGCGCATGCTGGACGATGCGGACCTTCACGATCACCCGCCGCGAGCGCGGTCCGAGAGCTCGAGCGGCCAGGCGCGCGGCCGCGTAACCCCGCCCAATCCGAGACCCTGGGCGGGCCCGGACCGTACGGTAGCCCAGCGACTTCCCCGATCGCGACGCGGACCGAACCACGCGGTTGATGAAGCGCTCGCTGGTCACCTTTCCCCGATCTCGGGGCGGTCCGACTCGCGGCCGGAACCGGTCATCGCGACTTCGCTTCATCGCAGGCACCATTCGCATCGGAGCGCAGCGTGGCGTACGCGGCACGCGAAAATCCCTTCGCTCCCAGTCACTTGTGGGGAATGATGGCACTCCCCTCCTGCGCGGCCGTGCCGCGCAAACCGATGTGCAGACAAAGGCTTGGCGGCGCGTCCGTGCCGCCTGCTTCTATCTTGCTTCCCAGTCTTCCGCCTCCCTCTTCCGATTCCCGCGT
>JAPTUI010000316.1:0-4549 GCA_028067895.1 Pseudomonadota bacterium
CTCCGTCGCGGTCGGCTCGATCAACAGGCATTCCGGCACCAGCAGCGGGAAGTACGTGGTCGGCGCATGCTGACCATGATCGAGCAGCCGCTTGGCGAAGTCCATGGCCGTCACCCCGAGCTCGCGCGCCTGGCGCTTCACGGTGATGATGAACTCGTGGCTGGCACGCCGCTGCGGATAGGCGGCATCGAAGCCCGCACCGGTCAGGCGCGCGAGCAGGTAGTTGGCGTTGAGCGTCGCGTACTCGCCGACCTTGGCCATGCCGTCGCGGCCGAGCATGCGCATGTAGATGTACGCGCGCAGCAGCACCCCGACGTTGCCGGCGAAAGTCGAGAGCCGCCCGATCGACTGCGGGCGGTCGCGCTCGGTCTGCCACAGGTACCGCTCGCCATCGCGCGCCACGATCGGCACCGGCAGGAACGGCGCGAGCCGCGCTGCGACACCCACGGGACCTGCGCCCGGTCCGCCGCCACCGTGCGGCGTGGAGAAGGTCTTGTGCAGATTGACGTGAATGACGTCGAAGCCCATGTCCCCGGGACGGACCTTGCCGAGGATGGCGTTGAGATTGGCTCCGTCGTAGTACAGCAACCCGCCGGCGGCGTGCACGGTGCGGGCCACTTCCTCGATGCGCCGCTCGAACACCCCGAGCGTCGAGGGGTTGGTGAGCATGATGCCGGCGGTCTTGGGACCGACCGCAGCCTTGAGCGCGACAAGATCGACGTCACCGTCGGCATCGACCGGGACTTCGCGCACCACGCAACCGCACATGGTGGCGGTGGCAGGATTGGTGCCGTGGGCCGCTTCCGGCACGATGATCTCGTTGCGCTCGAGGTCACCGCGCGCCCGGTGGTAGGCCCGGATCATGGCCACACCGGCGTACTCGCCCTGCGCACCGGCCATCGGGCTCAGCGCCACCGCCTGCATGCCGGTGACGGCCTTGAGCATCTCCTGCAGCTCGAACAGGCACTCGAGCACCCCTTGGCCGACGGATTCCGGCGCGAGCGGATGGCGACCGAGAAACTCCGGCAGCATGGCGTACTGGTTGCACGCCTTGGGGTTGTATTTCATCGTGCACGAACCGAGCGGGTAGAAGTTCGTGTCGATCGAGAAATTCAGCTGCGAGAGCCGGGTGAAGTGACGCACGGTCTCGAGCTCGCTCACCTCGGGCAGCAGCGGGGGCGTGCCGCGCAGCTGCGCGGCGGGCAGATCCGCGGTGCTCGCCGCCGCCGGCGGGCTCGGCCACTGGTCCTCGGCGCCGCGGCCCGGCACGGAGTACTCGAAAATCAGCTTTTCCAGACGGTTGGTTCGTTCAGTGCTCATCGGAGCCTCTTCGGATCAGGCGGCCTGCGCGTCGCGCAGGCATTCCTCGAGCGCACTCACGTAGCGCTCGATGTCCTCTTCGGTCTTGGTCTCGGTGGCGCACACGAGCAGCGCATGGCCGAGTTCCGGGTAGTGTTCGGCGAGGTCCCAACCGCCGAGCACGCCGCGCGCGGCCAGCCGCTCGAGCAGCGGCGCCACCGGCCGATCGAGGCCGATCACCGCCTCATGAAACACCGGCAGCGGGAACACCCGACGCACTCCGGGTACGCCCGTCAGCGCCCGCAACAACTGCCCGGTGCGTGCATGCGAGGCCGCTGCGGTGCGCCGCAGGCCCTCGGCGCCGAGCAGCGAGAGGTGGATGGTCGCCGCCGTGACCATCAGTCCCTGGTTGGTGCAGATGTTCGAGGTGGCCTTGGCGCGGCGGATGTGCTGCTCACGCGCCTGCAGCGTCAATGTGAACCCCTGCCGGCCATCGGCATCCACCGTGCGCCCGACGATGCGTCCGGGCATCTGGCGCACGTACGCCATGCGCGTGGTCATGAAGCCGAAGTACGGCCCGCCGGAGGACAGCGGAATGCCGAGCGGCTGACCGTCACCGATCACGATGTCGGCGCCCTCGCGGCCCCACTGGCCCGGCGGCTTCAGCAGCGCCAGGGCGACCGGGTTGACCACGGCCACCACGAGGACTTTGTGGGCATGCGCCCAATCGGTGAGCGCGTCCACGTCCTCGAGACGGCCGAACACGTTCGGCTGCTGGATGACGAGCGCCGTGATGTCCTCGTTGGCGTAGCGCTCGAGCGTCTCGAGCGCCGTGCAGCCGCCTTCGGCCGAATACGGCACCTCTTCAAACGTCACGCCCTGGTTGCCGGCGATGGCGAGCGCGGTACGCCGGTAGTACGGGTGCACGGTCCGCGGCACAAGAATGCGCTGCGAGCGCGAGTGCCGGTTGGCCCGTACGGCCATCAAGGCGGCCTCGGCGAGCGCGCTGCCACCGTCGTACAGCGACGCGTTGGAGACCTCCATGCCCGTCAGGCTGGTCATCATGCTTTGGAATTCGTACAGCAGCTGTAGCGTTCCCTGGCTGGCCTCGGCCTGGTACGGGGTATACGCGCTGTAGAATTCCCCGCGCGTCGCCAATGCCCAAACCGCCGAGGGAATGTGGTGCTCGTACGCGCCGGCGCCGATGAAGCACAACGGCCGCCCGTCGCGGCGCGAGCGCTCGCCCATCAGCCGCGCCAGCTGCATCTCATTGAGCGCCTCGGGCACGCCCTCGAGCGCCCCGATGCGCAGGTTGGCGGGAATCTCCTCGAAGAGCCGCTCGAGGCCATCGACCCCGATCGCCTCGAGCATCGCCGCGACGTCCTCGCGGGTATGCGGCACGAATGCCATCAGTCGCCCTCCTCGGCGGTGAGCTTCTCGTACTCGGCCGGCGAGAGCAGCGCCGGCAGGGCCCCCGCGGGGCGCAACCGGGCGAGCCAGCCGGCGCCATACGGATCGGTGTTGAGCGTCTCGGGTGCCCCAGCGAGCGCACCATTGCCCTCGGTGACCTCACCGCTGAGCGGTGCATAGACGTCGGAGGCCGCCTTGACCGACTCGACCACGGCGAACGGCTCGCCGGCGCTCACCGTACGGCCCGCCTCGGGCACTTCGACGAACACCAGGTCGCCGAGGGAATGCTGCGCGTGGTCGGTGATACCGACCTCGACGGTGCCGTCGGGCAGCGTCCGCAGCCATTCGTGGGTCCGCGTGTATTTGAGATCGGAAGGAACCTTGCTCATGCGTCGCTCCGTGGAGTCGAATCGAGGGATGTGGGTGGATGAATGCGATGGATCTGCGCCACTCGGGCGGAGCGCAGCTCAGCCGACCAGAGACTTGCCGTGGCGCACGAAGGGCGGCTTGACGACGCGCGCGGCCAGCCGCTTGCCGCGCACCTCGACCTGCACCTGATCGGGCGCGGCGATCGGGATACGCGCCAGCGCGATGGAGCGCTCGAGCGTTGGGGAAAACGTGCCGCTGGTGATCTGCCCCTCGCCGACGCCCGGCGCGAGCACGCGCTGGTGGGCGCGCAGCACGCCGCGCTCCTCGAGCACCAGTCCGACGAGCTTCGCTTCCAGCCCGCGAGCGCGCGCCGCCTCGAGCGCCTCGCGACCGATGAAGGCTCGCGGGGTGCTCATGGCCACCGTCCAGGCGAGTCCGGACTCGAGCGGATTGGTGGTCTCGTCCATGTCGCTGCCGTAGAGGTTCATGCCGGCCTCCAGACGCAGCGTGTCGCGCGCGCCGAGACCACAGGGCACGACGCCGGCCGCCAGGAGCGAGCGCCACAGCGCCTCGGCCTCCCCGGCCGCCACCATGACCTCGAAGCCGTCCTCGCCGGTGTACCCGGTGCGCGCGACGAACCAGCGGCCGATCTCGCTGCCAAAGAACGCACCGAGCGAGAGCGCACGTTCGGCGAGTTCCGGCGCGAGCAGCCCCGCGAGGCGCGCACGCGCCTCAGGGCCCTGCACCGCGAGCATCGCGAGGTCGGTCCGCTCGCGCACGGTGATGCCGTACGGCTCGGCGTGGCGACGGATCCAGGCCAAGTCCTTATCGCGGGTCCCGGCATTGACCACGACGCGAAACCACTGCTCGCCGAGGTAATACACGATCAGATCGTCGATGACGCCGCCGCGCTCATTGAGCAGGCAGCCATAGAGTGCCTTGCCCGGGACGGTGAGCTTGCCGACGTCGTTGGCGAAAATCCTCTGCAGGAAGGGCCGCACACCCTCGCCCTCGAGATCCACGACGCACATGTGCGAGACGTCGAACACGCCGGCCGCACGGCGCACCGCATGATGCTCGGCGAGCAGCGAGCCGTACTGCAAGGGCATGTCCCAGCCACCGAAATCCACGATTCGGGCGCCGGCGGACTGGTGAAGGGCGAATAAAGGGGTTCGTCGAGCCACGGATCCTCCCGGGGAAACAAAAAAAGCGGCAGGCCGCTCACCTGCCGCCCCTCTGTCCGGTGACCTGAGAGATCGGGCGCCTTGGGCGCCTCTCCCCTTCGGTGGGTCGGTGCGCCCAAGGCGCCCGCCGCTCTCCAGAGACCCCGCGCAGATCCCCTCTTCAGGGCCTACGCAAGCTGCCGTTCATGTGCCTGAGCGTTTCCGGGCGGAATTGCGCCTTCGGCGGCCCGACCCGTAAGCCGGACTCTCTCCGAGCAGCTTGATGTTCGGAATCCGCGCATGATACC
>JAPTUI010000316.1:4559-7823 GCA_028067895.1 Pseudomonadota bacterium
TGCGTCCGGAAGGGAGCCGCCTGCACCGGCGGTGCGCCCCCGCTTGCGCCGATGGTCGCGGTGGAGGGCCGGGATCGGTAAAATCCCCGGTTCACCCCGAATGTCCCTGAAGTCACTGGCAGGTTCCCATGTCGAGCATTGCACGCCGTTCTTCCGTCCAGGTCACGATAGGTGCGGTCCGCGTCGGCGGCGGCGCCCCGATCGTCGTGCAGTCGATGACCAATACCGACACGGCCGACGCGGAAGGCACGGCGCAGCAGGTCAAGTCGCTCGCGCGCGCCGGCTCCGAGGTGGTGCGCATCACGGTCAACTCCGCCGAGGCCGCCGCAGCCGTACCGCACATCCGTGAGCGGCTCGATCAGATGGGGGTGTCGGTGCCGCTCGTCGGGGACTTCCATTTCAATGGCCACAAACTACTGCGCGAGCATCCGGCCTGCGCCGAGGCGCTCGCCAAGTACCGCATCAACCCCGGCAACGTGGGACGCGGCAGCAAACGCGATCCGCAATTCGCCGAGATGATCGAGATGGCCTGCCGTTACGGCAAACCGGTGCGCATCGGGGTCAACTGGGGCAGCCTCGACCAGGACCTGCTGATGCGCCTGATGGATGAGAACGCCGAGCGCGCCGAACCGCTCACGGCGCAGCAGATCATGCGCAACGCCGTCGTCCTCTCGGCGCTCGAGAGCGCCGAGCGGGCCGAATCGCTCGGCATGTCGCACGATCGCATCATCCTCTCGGCCAAGGTCAGCGGGGTGCAGGACCTCATCGCCATCTACAGTGATCTCGCTGCGCGCTGCGATTACCCGCTGCACCTCGGGCTCACCGAGGCCGGCATGGGCTCGAAAGGCATCGTCGCCTCGACCGCGGGCATGGCGGTGCTGCTGCAGCGCGGCATCGGCGACACCATCCGCGTATCACTCACGCCGGAACCGGGCGGCGATCGGACCCAGGAAGTCATCGTCGCGCAGGAGATCCTGCAGACCATGGGGCTGCGCGCGTTCCTGCCCCTGGTGACGGCCTGCCCCGGCTGCGGCCGCACCACCAGCACCGTCTTCCAGGAACTCGCCCAGAGCATCCAGAGCCACATCCGCCACCGCATGCCGGAGTGGCGGCGCGAATACGACGGCGTCGAGGACATGACCGTCGCGGTGATGGGCTGCGTCGTCAACGGCCCGGGCGAAAGCAAGCATGCCAACATCGGCATCAGCCTGCCGGGCACCGGTGAGCGTCCGGTCGCGCCGGTGTATGAAGATGGTGAGAAGACCGTCACGCTCAAGGGCGATCACATCGCCGAGGAGTTCCAGGAGCTTCTCGAGCGCTACGTGGCGCGCCGGTTCACCAAGAAATCCGTGCAGGACACGGCCGCGGCCTGACGGCGCGGCGCTCGACAGGCACGAGGTGCTGCGATGAGCGAACTGAACGAGCGCAGATGCAGAGCCTGCGAGGGCGGCGTCGCGGCGCTGACGCGTGCGGCGGCCGAGGCCCTGGCCCGGCAGCTCTCGAGCGAGTGGGTCCTGTCGACGGACGGGGCGTACCTGCGGCGGGAATTCCGCTTCAGCGACTTCTACCGCACCATGAGCTTCGTCAACGCGCTCGCGCACATCGCGAACATCGAGGACCACCATCCGGACCTCGAGGTCGGCTACAACTACTGCCGCGTGCAGTACAGTACGCACGCCATCCAGGGTCTGTCCGAGAACGACTTCATCTGCGCGGCGAAAATCGACCGCATCGCGCTCAGCTGAACGCTGCGCCACCCGGACGCGCCGCGGCCGGCAGCTCACCGGAGAGCCCGAGCGCCTGGGTGATGAACAGACGCTTCAACGCCTCGCTGCGATTGACCCAGACGAGCCCGTGTTGCGCGGCGCGCGCGAGCGGACCCCGACCGTGGGCGAGAAAGCGATTGAAGCCGTCGATGGCGAGCGCCATGGGCGCCAGTTCGCTCTTGCGCCAGCGTTCGTAGCGGCGCAGCGGGGCGAGCGCCCCGGGGTCCTCGCCGACGCGTTGCGCCTGCAGCACGCACTCTACGAGTTCGGCCGCATCGAGCAACCCGAGGTTCACCCCCTGGCCGGCCAGCGGATGGACAACGTGCGCGGCATCGCCGATCAGCGCGCAGCGCGCCGCGGCGAAGCGTTCGGCGCGCAGCCGTCGCAGCGCCAGACCGGTCCGCTCGGTGCACAACGTGAGCGCCCCGAGCACGCCATCGGAGGCATCGGTGAGCGCCGCCTCGAACTGAGCTTGCGGCATCGCGAGTCGCTCGCGCGCCGCGGTCTCGTCGATCGACCACACGATCGAGCTGGTGCCGTCGGCGAGCGGCAGCAATGCGAGCGTCCCCTCGCCGAGAAAACGCTGCCAGGCGGTGCGCTCGTGCGGCCGCTCGGTGCGCACGTTGGCGACGATCGCCGTCTGCCCGTAGCTCGCCGTCTGGACTGCGATACCGATGCTCTCACGGACGCGCGAGCGTGCGCCGTCCGCCCCAACGAGCAGACGGCAGTGCAGCTTGCGCTCCCCGAGTTGCACCTCGACGGCCTCCTCACGTATCGCCAGACCCGTGAATTCGCCAGTGAGCATCGTGCCGCCAGCCGCCTCGAACGCCTCGAGCGCCGCGCACTGCACCAAGCGATTCTCGGCAATGGCGCCGAGATCCGCCTCACCCGCGGCGGCAGCATCGAAGAGGAGCGCATCGGGGCTGCGGGCCGGCAGATGCGCCGGCCACACGCACATCCGTTCGTACGGCTGGATGCGGTGCGCATCGACCCGCGCCCAGGCGCCGGCCGCGGCGAGAATCCGCTCGCTGGCGCGCGAGAACGCCGACACCCGCGCATCGAGCGGCTCGTCCTCGGCCGCACGAACCGGCCGCGCCGGCTCCGCCACCGCGATGCGCAGCGCGCGCCGACCGGAGCCGGCGGCGCGCTGCAGCAACGCGGCGGCACAGGCGCCGACCGGCCCACCGCCGACGATCACAACATCCCAACGTTCCGCCGCGCCGTTCATGCCACGGGCAGCCCGCGCGCCAGGCGCGGCGTCGGTCCGCCGAACCCGAGACTCACGCGCGCGAGTGCGCGCTTCGCCGGCGGCGACAGATCAAATGCGACCAGACCGAGGGTGCGCAGCAGACTCGCCCCGGGCAACGCGCTCGCGAACAGTTTGACCAGCGAGTCGGTGAAACGCACCACGCCGCCGCGATCCGCCGCGCGCGCCTCGCTGTAGCTCCTCAGCAGTTCCGGTGCGCCCGGATCGCCGCTCGCCGCGGCGATCCGCTCG
>JAPTUI010000196.1 GCA_028067895.1 Pseudomonadota bacterium
CTACGGCGGCACTGGGTACACCGCCGGCAGTGCACAGGACTACGATCGCGCCCACGCGCTCGACGTGCCGCAGCTCTTCGCGTTTCTGCGCACCACGCAGCCCGAGGCGTTCAAGAAACTGGCGCTCGCGGACGCGAATGATCCCAAGGACATCAACCGCCTTAAGTTCCTCGCCCGTCTGTCCGGTGAGGTCGGCAAGCGCGGCGTGATCGACGTACTGCGCAAGGGCGTGGAGCACGGGCCGGTGCACTTCGACCTGTTCTACGGGACGCCGTCGCCGGGCAACGCGAAGGCTGAAAGGCTGCACGGCAAGAACCGCTTCTCGATCACCCGCCAGCTCGCATACAGCATGGACGAGACGCGCCGCGCGCTTGACCTGTGTCTTTTTATCAACGGTCTGCCCATAGCCACCTTTGAGCTGAAGAATAGTCTCACCAAGCAGACGGTCGAGGATGCCGTTCAGCAGTACAGGCGGGACCGCGACCCGCGCGAGCGTCTGTTCGAGTTCGGCCGCTGCGTGGTGCACTTCGCGGTGGACGACGGTGAAGTGCGGATGTGCACTGAGCTGCGCGGCAACGGTTCGTGGTTCCTGCCCTTCAACAAGGGCTTCAATTACGGCGCGGGCAACCCGCCCAATCCGCACGGCCTCAAGACCGACTACCTGTGGAAAGAAGTGCTCACGCCAGCAGGACTCACGAACATCCTTGAGAACTACGCGCAGGTTGTAGAGGAGAAGGATCCTCGCACCGGTAAGAAGAAGCGCAAGCAGGTGTGGCCGCGCTACCATCAACTGCGGCTCGTGCGGCAGGCGCTGGCTGATGTGCGCACTCATGGTTCCGGCAAGCGCTATTTGATCCAGCACTCGGCGGGCAGCGGCAAGTCGAACTCCATCGCCTGGCTGGCGCACCAGCTCATTGGCCTCGAGCGCGACGAGAAGGAAGTCTTCGACTCGGTCATCGTGGTGACCGACCGGCGCCTGCTGGACGACCAGATCCAGACGACCATCAAGCAGTTCATGCAGGTGGGTGCGACCGTAGGCCATGCAGAGCGTTCCGGCGATTTGCGCCGGTTCATCGAGGAGGGCAAGAAGATCATCGTCTCTACAGTGCAGAAGTTCCCCTTCATCCTCGACGAGATTGCGACGGAGGGCGGCAAGACCTTCGCCATCATCATCGACGAGGCGCACTCGAGCCAGGGCGGCAAGACGTCGGCGGCGATGAGCCAGGCGCTCGGCGCCGCTGGCCAGCAAGGGGCGGAGGACGAAGACGCAGGACCTGATCCCGAGGACACGGTGAACGCGGCCCTCGAGCGGCGCATGGCGGCGCGCAAGATGCTGACCAACGCCAGCTACTTTGCCTTCACAGCCACGCCGAAGAACAAGACGCTGGAGATGTTCGGCGAACCGCTGCCTCCCGATGTCGAGGGCAAGGTCAAACACCGGCCCTTCCATAGTTACACCATGAAGCAGGCTGTCGAGGAGGGTTTCATCCTCGACGTGCTCAAGGCCTACACGCCTGTGGACAGCTACTACAAGCTGGTCAAGAAGACCGAGGACGACCCCGAGTTCGACACCAAGCGGGCGCGTAAGAAGCTGCGCCGCTATGTGGAGAGCCACGACCATGCGATCCGGCTCAAGGCCGAGATCATGGTCGACCATTTCCACGAGCAGGTGCTCGCAGCCGGGAAGATCGGCGGGCAGGCCCGCGCGATGGTGATCACCAGCGGCATCGAGCGGGCCATCCAGTACTTCCACGCCTTCAAGGCGTACTTGGTGGAGCGCAAGAGCCCGTACCAAGCCATCGTCGCCTTCTCAGGTGAGCATGACTACAATGGGGCGAGGGTGAGCGAGGCGTCGCTCAACGGGTTCTCGAGCGGCGACATTGCCGGAAAGATCCAGACCGACCCGTACCGCTTCCTGATCTGCGCCGACAAGTTTCAGACCGGCTACGACGAGCCGCTGCTGCACACGATGTACGTGGACAAGCCGCTGTCAGGCATTAAGGCGGTGCAGACCCTTTCGCGCCTCAACCGCGCGCACCCGCAGAAGCACGACTGCTTCGTGCTCGACTTCCAGAACAACAGCGAAGCAATCACTTTCGCCTTCCAGGACTACTACCGCACCACGTTGCTTGCTGATGAGACCGACCCCAACAAGCTGCACGATCTCAAGGGGGCGCTTGATGCGGCCCAGGTTTACTCGCCGACGCAGGTGCGGAAGGTGGTCGAGCTGTTCCTCGGAGGCGCGGACCGCGACCAGCTCGACCCGATCCTCGATGCGTGCGTGGCGGTCTATGTGGACCGGCTCGACGAGGACGGTCAGGTGGAGTTCAAGGGCAAGGCCAAGGTGTTCTGCCGCACCTACGCCTTCCTCTCGTCGGTGATCCCCTACAGCAACGCCGAGTGGGAGAAGCTCTCGATTTTCCTCGATCTGCTCACGCCCAAGCTGCCGGCGCCGAAGGAGGAGGACCTCGCCAAGGGCATCCTCGACGCCATCGACATGGACAGCTACCGCGTCGAGAAGAAAGCAGCCATGAAGATCGCGCTGGCGGACGACGACGCGGAGATTGAGCCGGTGCCGACGGAGGCGGGCGGGTGGAAGGGCGAGCCCGAGTTGGATCGGCTGAGCAATATCCTGAAGACCTTCAACGAGCAGTTCGGCACCCTATTTACCGACACCGATCGGGTGGCCAAACGCATTCGCGAGGACATTGCGCCGAAAGTCGCTGCCGATGCGGCCTACCAGAATGCGAAGGAGAACACGCCGCACACCGCGCGCATGGCGCACGACCAGGCGCTGGCCAAGGTGATGCAGCACCTGCTGACAGACGACACGCAGGTCTACAAGCAGTTCGTCGAGAACGAATCGTTCAAGCGCTTCGTGGGCGACATGGTGTATGCGATCACCAGCCGATAGGGCACGGGCCCCGTTGCCCGCGCGGTCCTGTGCTGAAGGTCCGATACGTGAGAGGACGGCGTGAGTCCCCCATGAGCCCCGGATGAGCTGATGTCATCCAGCGGACCCGGATTTGTGGCGTAAGCCTTTGATTTATTGGTCGGGGTGACAGGATTTGAACCTGCGACACCTACGTCCCGAACAGGGGCTCCCATTGTTCGCTGCGAGCGCGGAAGCGCAGCGCAGCTTGGCGTGCCGCGTCGGTGGGCAGAAATCGGGGCAACTCTGCGCAGCCCAATCAGAAAATGAACGATGGCTCAAGTACTTATGCTCAAGATGTGGGGGCGGCTGGCTTCACTGGAACGATCAAAGAGTTACGTGGAACTCGAAACTCGTAGGTCCGCCAGGGGTACCCCGGGGGGGCGGACTGGCTACCGTCACCGACGTAAACCGTGCGCTCGAGCGGCTCGCGCGCGCCTCAGATGATGAGCTCCCCGCTGCTTGGGATGCGCTGAGCCGCGTAGTCCGTGAGTACGCGGCGCCGGGGGGCCCGGCGCGGATCCCGCGCTCGTCGAGGAGCCCTGATCGGGTCGAGATGCCTCACGGATCGCGTCCCCAACGCTACGGCTTGGGCGGCGGCGTCCTCTATGAAAATATGCTCTGCGATGCTACCGTTCGCCAGGAGGGGCAATCAGTCAGGAGCAGGCAGTGGCGCGAAGTGATCTTCTCGTCTCCATAGTGCGCGCGGGCATGGTCGGAGACAGGGATACTTTGCGCTCTTCGGTCGAGGCCGTGGTGGCTGATGAGCGGGGTAAGAGTCATCACATTCTGGCCGACCGCCTTGAAAGGACTCTGAATGCTGTCGCGGTGACTCCTCCAGCCCGGGCTTCGACGAGCCAGGCAGGGCGGGATTCTATACTTGAAAGCACTCCGCGCCGGCGGCTCGAGGACCTCATCCTGCCGTTGCCGGTCAGCCAGCAGGTCAAGCAGCTGGTTGAAGAGCAGCACCGAGCAGATTTGCTTCGTGCGCACGGGATGCAACCCCGTCACCGAATCTTACTCTCCGGGCCACCCGGGAATGGAAAGACATCGGTTGCGGAAGCCATCGCTGAGGCGCTGGCCGTGCAGTTCTTCACAGTGCGCTATGACGCCCTCGTCGGCTCATATCTTGGGGAAACGAATACCCGGCTGGCGCGGCTGTTCGATTACGCTCGCACGGTTCCGTGCGTCTTGTTCTTCGATGAATTTGATTCTGTAGGCAAGGAACGAGGAGATACCCACGAGACGGGAGAAATTAAGCGTGTGGTGTCGTTCTTGCTGATGCAAATCGATCAGCTTCCAAGTTATGTGGTGGCTATCGGTGCAACTAATCATTCTGAGTTGCTCGACAGGGCAGTATGGCGGCGATTCCAGCTGCGACTTTCCCTGCCGCAACCTACGCACCAGGCGCTGACCGGCTTCCTGAGTCGCCAATTCGACTCCTGGCCCGAGTCCTCGGGCATCGAAGCCAACGTGCTGGCCGAGAGACTCGGTCCAATCAGTTTTGCTGAAGCGTTAGAATTCTGTCAGACCGTGCGTCGGCAGCACATTCTCTCGCTGGAAGGCCGCCCGCTACGGGATATTTTGCGGGAACAGATTACTCTCTGGACCAGCCGAGTAATTCCAACAAGCCATGCCGCACGACGCGATGAGACCCCTGCTTCGCCTGAACGCACCCGAGCCAGTAAAGCGACCCACAGGAAAGCCAAAGAAGATCCCGGGACCGACCAAGTTTGAGCTCGCTGAGCAGGTCCGGATGCATGGGCCTGTGTTCCAAAGACTGCGGGACGTCCTGAATCGAGAGGATGCAGCACTTCAGCTGCGCGCGGATCCGATGTCGCTGGCACCGGAACGAGTACTGGTATTCGAAGTAAACGGGCCAGTGCAGGACTTCGCAAGGGCTGTGACCAAAATCAAAGGACTCGAGTTCGCCGGAGAGGAAGAACTCGAACCGAGCGATCCCGACGAGCATGCCGAGCTTTATCTGCTGGTCCCACAGCTGGAGGCGTTGAATCAAATCCTCTCGCTCTGGGAGCGATGGGCAAAAACGGGCGAGCTACCGCAGGGCTACGCACCGTGGCGCAACCTATTTTTCTTGCTTCGCTCAGTGCGTCCCTGGGGACCGCAAGATCGCGTTTCACCAGCCAATAGAGATTACCTTGAAAAGTCCGTCGAGGATGCCCCGGATGACGAGCTGATTCGCATAGAAGTGGAACTGGTCTTCCGGAAGTCGGGCGATCGGGCCGAGGCTTCAGAGAAAGAAACCAGAGAGCGTATTCAACAGGCGAATGGCAGAGTGATTAATCGATCTCGGCGCCCCGAATTTGGGTACCATGCGTTGCTGGTTGATCTGCCCGCCGCCGAAATTCGACGCATTGCCAAACTGAGCCCGACATCCCTGGCAGGCGTAGATCCCGTTGTCTCCATCGTTCCGCAGAGCCTCGGAACGGTTGAGGGAGCGGGCGACCGGATTGCCGCAGACGAGCATCGCCCTGCACCGCAAAATCCGGTGCCAATTGCCGGAATCCTTGATGCCGTGCCCGTGCAGGCTCATCCCCTTCTCCGGGACTATCTTATCTCAGAGGACCCACAAGACCTCGAGGCAAGAGCGGTGGGTGAGCGTGTTCATGGGACGGCAATGGCCTCACTTGTCATCCACGGCGATCTGAACGATCTCCCGACACCCATTAGTCGGAGGGTGTACTTCCAGCCTGTGATGTATGCGTCCGCGTCGGGAGATGAGCGGTTTCAGGAAGACAAGCTCATCATTGACGTCATTGTCGCCGCTGTGATGCACATGCGAGAAAACGGCGGCGAGGAAGTAATTGTTGTGAATCTGTCCCTGGGCGATCGGACTCGGCCGTTCTCAGGGAGGATATCGACCTGGGCGCGGGCTCTCGACTATCTTGCCTTCTCTTACCACATTCTCTTCCTGGTGAGCGCTGGCAACGCTGACGACAAGATTATTCTTCACGATAGCGCTGACGAGGCAGCCTTTCTCCAACTTGAGGCCGCAGAGCGCGGCCGAGCGATCTTCCGTGGATTGGACGCAGCTAAGGCCGCACGGCGTATCTTGGCGCCCGCGGATACGGTTAACGGGTTGACCGTGGGAGCTTGGCACCGCGATGCCGCTGAAGAGTTTCCCGGGAACTCGCCATTCTCTCCCTACCAGGATGAAAAAATGCCGGCCTTACCGTCACGTTTGGGATCAGGGTTGCATCGGGCTACCAAGCCGGAACTCCTGATGGCGGGAGGGCGCCAACCGGTTGTCATTGAACCCGCGAGTGCTCCCGCCACACTGATTCCTCATCGCAATCCGAGTCGTTACTGGGGGCTGAGAGTCGCGGCACCGCCGAAAGACGGCTCATCTAATGAACAACATTTCACAATGGGCACGAGTGCGGCGACGGCGCTCGCAACCCACACGGCGCACCGCATCTTTGATGCGCTGGAAGGAGCCTATCCCGCCTTGGTTGAGCCAATGGCGCTGTCCGAACGTGCCGTTTTGGTAAAAGCGCTCCTGGTTCATGCTGCATCATGGCGGGGTTCAGAGAACTTTATTCGGCCGATCATAGATCCCGATGAGGAGCAACACCATGAGCACTGGAGAAGCGAGGTTAGTCGACATTTGGGCTACGGCTTCGTAGAGCCAGACGACTCCGTAGCTTGCAGCGACGACAGGGCAACTCTCTGGGCCACAGGTGAGTTGGAACCAGATGGGGCGGCGCTGTTCTCCATTCCGATTCCTGCAGCCTTCGGTACTGACGCGGGCCCACGAGAAGTCCGCGCCACGCTTGCGTGGTTCACTCCGATACTTCCCGGGCATCTGGCGTATCGCTCTGTGAGGCTCAAGCTGATAAGTTTGAGCGAAGAGGCCCTGGAGGTCGCCGGAATCGGCAGCACAACGGCACAGCCGAGTCACACGCAGGTTGAACGCGGAACCGTTGTCCATCGCCGTTGGCGGGGTGAAGATATCGGCGCGAGTGGGGACACCGCGTTTGTCACGCTCAAAGTTCAGCGGGAGCCAGATACCGGAACGCCGATCGACGAGGCCATTCCATTCGGCCTTGCGGTAACGGTGATGATGCCGGGGGCCGTCAAGGTCTACGACCAAGTACTAGAGACCGTCGCTATCAAACCAAGAATTCCTATCCAGCTTCAAGGCTGAGGATTTTTAGGGGTTTGGCCAAGTTCCATGAGGTATCGGCGCTGACTTAAAGGTTAAATGAGGGTTGACGGAACGGTTTCGACTGTTTCGTTCCCGAATGCCTACGTCCCCGAAGCGGGTCCTCAACAGCTCACCTGGCCCAGCGTTCGTTTTCCCTGGGGGCAACGCTCTTATGCGGCATTGGCGGCTCGCGCTCTCTTGGGCGAATTTGCTCGCGCTCTGATCACGATTTCTCTATTGCCGGTCGGTGTTGGAATGAGTCCGGGCTTTTCGACTTTCTGGCCAGCCGATAGCTTCGCCCAGTATCCGCGGTGCGGCACGGGGATGCCGGCGCGGCGGCACGCCTTCGCAAGGCCCACGTCTGTGACGCCATACGTTTCCGCCAACGTCGCAATTGGCTGCGACCAGACCAGATCGTAGAGCTCCTGGCGGCTGAACCGATGAACATGGTGGCCGGTGTTCGTGACCACGCTCTTATCATCTTGAGTCTTTCTCTTGCCGCGGGTACTTCTGGATGCACCGATCCCTCGTAGTCGCTCCCCGTGGCGATCGAGAACAGTCTGCCGGTCTTCCGTCTGGAAGTAGGCGTATCCGGCGGTCGTCTTCGGATCCTTATGATTGAGAACGGCGCCAACCAGA
>JAPTUI010000563.1 GCA_028067895.1 Pseudomonadota bacterium
AACTCGGAATCGAATGACGGGGTGGCCCCGTCCTCACCTCGCCAGACGCGCACTCGGCCCCTCCCTTGCACGCCCGGCGCCTCCCCGGGGTGGGCTGCGTCCGCCGCGACGGGACCGTGAGCCTCCCCGCTTGACGAGTCATGGGCGTAAACTCGCGGTTTTTTAAGTCTGAACTAAATAATTCCATGGATTTTTAAGTTATCAACTTAATTTTCTGGATTCGATGCCGTATCATCGGGCCTCTCTCGACCCTGAGACTGCCCCGTGTTCACGCGCCAGCTGCACATTCCTCTGAGTCAGCGCAAGAGCTTCTTTCTCTTCGGGCCCCGCGGCACCGGCAAGGCCACATGGCTGCGCCAGAAGGTTCCCGATGCGCTGTTCATCAATCTGCTGCGCTCTGAGTTTTACCTGCCGCTCGCCGCCGATCCCGGGCACCTGCGCACGCTGATCCCGGCCGAGCACGACCAGTGGATCGTGATCGATGAGATTCAGCGCATCCCGGAGCTGCTCAACGAGGTGCACGACCTGATCGAATCGCGCGGGCACGCATTCATCCTGACCGGCTCCAGCGCACGTAAGCTGCGTCGCAGCGCCGTGAACCTCCTCGCCGGACGCGCGCTGACGTATCACATGCATCCTCTGACCGTGGCCGAGCAAGGACCGGCATTTGAACTCGCGCAATCACTACAGCTCGGTCACCTGCCGGCGCGTTTCAACGAACCGGACCCCGCGCGGTATCTGCGCGATTACGTGCAGACGTACCTGCGCGAGGAAGTGCTGCAGGAAGGCCTGACGCGCAACATCGGTCAGTTCAGTCGCTTTCTCGAATCCGCAAGCTTTTCGCAAGGCTCCGTGCTGACCATCAGCGACGTGGCGCGCGAAGCGCACATCCACCGAGCCGTCACCGAGAGCTATTTTTCGATTCTCGAGGATTTGCTGATCGCGGTGCGGTTGCCGGTATTCGCGCGACGTGCGAAACGCCAATTGATCAATCACCGCAAGTTTTACTATTTCGACACCGGGGTTTACCGCACCCTGAGGCCCACCGGCCCGCTCGATGCGCCAGCGGAAATCGACGGTCCGGCGCTCGAGACATTGGTCCTGCAGGAACTGCGCGCCATCAACGATTATCAAGCGCTCGGCTACGAGTTTTTCTTCTGGCGAACCCCACACGGACTGGAGGTCGACTTCGTGTTATACGGACCGCGCGGCCTGCTCGCGTTCGAAATCAAGCGATCCGCAAGCGTCCAGACGAAAGATCTGCGCGGACTGAAGACGTTCCGCGACGATTACCCCGAAGCCGCCTGCGTCATGCTCTACGGTGGCTCACAGCCGCTGTTCATCGAGGGCATCCGCGTCCTGCCGGTGGCCACGGCACTGCGCGACCTGGGTCAATTGCTCGCCCCGGACCGTGTCGATCCCATGTCGCCCACCCTGGATTCGGCATTCGATACCGGGAAGTGAGCGCGCCTGCGATGCGCCGCAGTGCGCGCACCGGGCTACGTCACGGCACACTTCGACCACCGCAGTTCGCGAATCCCCCCGGCAGCCGATTCGGGAATCCTGCTCAGCAGGCCCGTAACGTGTGATCGGCCGAACATGATGCTGCGGGCACATCCCCTTTGAATGTCGCCAGAGCGCTGGTCAGGGGGAAAGCCCTCTCAGCTTCAGTAACGGTCCGAGGTATTTCTGATAATGCTTCGAGCGACCGACTGAGCTCGAATACACCTTTTGCCGGACTTGCCAGTGGCTTGCCGTCAGCACGGCCCGCTCGGTCTTGTAGAACTCGAGAACCTTAGGATCCCATTCCAAGCCGATGAACTCTAGAATTCGCCGACTCCATGCTTCCGGATCTGATATTAGTCCCTCGTACGGTACTTCGAGTAACACATCTTTGGGCAACACCGAACGCCAGTGCGCAATCAACCGGTGGTGCTCACGGTAGTAATGAGCAAGATCCTGCAGATCCATGGCGAACGAGGCCGCGTTGACGAAGTTCTGGAAATAGCAGGACAGACAGGTATCCACAGGGTCGCGCCGCATGTAGATGAAGCGAGCGTTCGGCAGCACCCGGTGAATGAAGCCCAGATAATCGACATTGGCCGGAGTCTTGTCGATCACCCTCGCCGCGTCGGAAGAATGTCGAGCCAACTCCTCGAGATACGACTGTGCCAGATTCTCACCCACCCCGAGGTCAGGCACCCGCCCGCGCATCCAATCCTGATGTTTGTATTCGAGGATTCCCCAAAACTGCAGCTCACCCGCTCCAGTTGCTCGCGGGTGTGAGGCAATGATTTGCTCAAGCAATGTGGTGCCGGAGCGCATCATGCCGACCACAAACACAGGCCGTTGCGATTCACTTGCACCAGCCAAAGGGGTTGCGATCCGCTCGGCAGTGTAGTGTCGAACGACGTCATCCACCCAAGCCGTACGAGCAGCCCGATCGTAGCGAATGGAGATCTTCTTTCGTTCTTCGTTCGCCTTCCGGAACGCCTCGAACGCTGACGCATAGTCCCCGATATCGTCGAAATACTTACCCATGGCGAATCGCAATCCCGATTCCTGCATGGGCGCCAATGGTCGCTCCAGCAGGCGCCGGGTGCGCTCAATCCAGTCCTGGTCCGCAGGAGTCATGCGTCGCTGCTCGACCAGCCAGGTGTGAGCCTCGATACACTCCGGGTCGAACTCGAGCGCCCGGCGCAGCAACGCCTCCGCATCGCCAAATTTCCCGTCCATGGTCGCGAGCCGCGCCAGGCCGCACAGAGCTCCAGTTGAGCGCGGCTTTAGCCGCAACGCCTTCTCGAAACAAATTTTCGCATCATCCGTCCGATGAAGCGCGGTAAGGGTGTGCCCCAATGCGCACAAAGGATTAGGACTACGTGGCTCCAGCTTAACGGCTCGCCGCAGCGCAGTCTCAGCGCCCGCGAACTCGCCTCGCGAGTGCAATACGGCTCCGAGTTTTAGATGCGCATCAGCGCTTTTCGGAGCAACCTGCGCTGCGCGCCGATAGGCTTGCTCAGCTTCCGGATAGCGCCCAAGGAAGCACAGAGCGTCACCCAAATTACAGAGTGCAATGACATGGTCCGCATCGACCGATAATACTTCCTGTAATCGAACGACCGCCTCGGCGTAATCGCCCCGACGTGCTGCGGCGTCGGCTGCCCCAATCGCCTGATCGATACGCTTTCGCGCACCACCCTCAGACGGCAACCTTGCCGACTGGTAGGGGGCAGATGGTGCACGAGCACCACTCAATTGCAGCAACAGCAGATGGGTCAGTTCGTCAGCCCGGGCGTCGTCGAATCCCTGTTCAATAAGCCGCCACTTGAACGCCCCCAGCAGCTTCGCCCGCTTGAACAAATTGAGTTTCAGGGGCTTCGCGTCGAGCACGGCGCGCCGCAGCAGCCGCTGCACTTCGGCCCGTCGGTCGCCCGCCTGAGCCTTGGCACGACCCTTGTTCGCCCGAACATCGTCGCGCAGAAATGAATCCGCGAGCGCACCACCCGCATCAATCGCTTCTTGAGCGTTAAACCATTCAAGAATCATAGACTTGGCCACCGCACATCCGACACTCGAAACCTAGCCTAAAGAGCGTGGAGCAGGAATAATTTATTGTAAAGTGGTGTGCGAGTTCACAGTCCTAGCATCCATCGGGCGCCACGGCGGGTCGTCCTTCACAATCGGAGAGGGCGGACGTATGCACCTCCCGATCTGCCCAGTAGGGTGCGACGGGGTGCGAAGGCATTTTCGATTCTCCGGAGACCTCGATTGCGTATCGGCCCTTCAGTACGCCGTTTGTTCGGACGGCACGAGCGGCTCATTTCCGAGCTCTACCGCGGCATCTTCGTCAACCTCGGAGATCTCGTCGCCTCGATCCACGAGCACACCCGTTCGCCGACCACAATCCTCGAAATCGGCTGCGGCGACGGAATGGTCACCGAACGCATTGTGCAAACATTTCCCGGTGCCGCCGTGACCGGCATCGATATCTGCGCACAACCCGGGCGACTCTATCGAGGCGACCGCTCGCACGTACGCTTTCTGCGCTTGACCGCCCAAGGCCTCGCAACCGCCGAGCACACCCGTTATCAGCTGGTCATCATCGCAGACGTCCTGCATCACGTTCCCCACCCCGGATGGTCAGATTTTGTATCCACCGCTCACCGTCTGACCGCAGAAGACGGTACGTTGGTGATCAAAGATTGGGTCCGGCAAAGAACGCCCGCATATCTACTCGGTTACCTTTCGGACCGCTATGTCACCGGCGATCGTATTCGCTACCCCGATGAGAGTGAGTTGCGCGCCCTGGCACGGAAAACATGCGGCACCGACTCCATTCAGGCTGAATTCCGCGTCAGGCCGTGGGACTGCAACTTGGCTCTGGTGATTGCGCCACCTCGGCAGGACGAACATCCGAACACGAATATTCATCCCCACAATTAATAAATTCGTAGCTATCGAATCAGCAAGCGATTTCATGTGATACAAAGCCCATCAACCCACCGCGTGTCAGGAAAGAGCTATCTGCGACAGCTTCTGCGCTTCTGCGGGGTGGGACTCACATGTCTCTTCATTAGTTTGACCGTCCTTGCGGCGCTACATGCGCTCGCCGGGCTGAACTATCTTATGGCCTACGCCGCCTCCTTCGTTGCGGGCAACATTGCTGGATATCTTCTCAATGCCCGTTTCACTTTTCTCATCGGCACTGTCAACCACGCCGGCGCACTTCGCTACATGGCAGTCAATGGCGTACTTCTCAGCGTGGGTACGGGTTTGATGCGGTTAATGGTCGGCCAATTTCACATGTGGTACATCGGCGCAGCACTTCTGATCGCCGCTGTAAATACGCCCGTCAGCTTCCTGGCTCAACGGTTCGTGACTTATCGGATACGCGCAGCGAATAGCGTCCCGAATCGCTGAGAAGCGCCTCCGCTATCTCCAATATCCCCGCGTCATACTCAATCGCCTGCACAGCCCGCGCGGCAAACTCTCAAACATCCTCCCCAATCGGTATCCCGCGTATTTGGCCGCATTGCGCACCGGAACGAGCGGAAGCTGCAACGGCGCGTGTCCTGCAACATAGCGCAATTCCGAACTGACGAACCTCAGACCCTCCCCTTCTGCTGCGCCAAAATAGCGCAGCAGTTCCGGCAATTGGGTATGCAGCACGCCGAAATCGAAATACCGCCGCGCATCCTGTGCAATGGTGTAGGCATGCGAGTGGCGTACCCGGGCGTCCGCGCAATACCCGATCTTCCACCCCGCCAGTAGCATCTTTACAGCCACACTGGTGTCTTCACCCAGAATGAGGTGACTCGGAAAGCCTCCACACGCCGCGAGAGCGCTCAAGCGATAGGCAGCAAAAGAATTGGAGAGATACGCGGTCTTGATGCCAATCCGCGGTGCATCGTCGACGGAACGCGTTTCACTCTGATCACCGTAATTGAAGAGAATCACGTGCGCCTCGAACGGCCCGGCCCCAACATGCGGCACCTGCCGCCCGTAGGCGGCCCCGACTGTCGGATCTGAAAATGCCTGCAACAGAGCCCCGATGGACTCCGGCCCCTCGAGCACCGCGTCCTGCGTCAGAAATACTGCGAATTCTCTCCCTCCACAGAACCGCTCGGCAGCCCATTGCCGGGTTCGGCCGTGATTGAAGGTGTGTGGCTCGATTCGATGCAGCTCAAAGCCGCTGTCGATCGCCACGCGATCACTGCCGTCCGTCGATCCTGAATCGACGACCACCACAACAGAGGGGTCCGTCACCGCCGCTCTGATCGCCCGCGCCGCCTCCTGCCATCGGCCACCGCCATTGAGTACCGGCACGATGAGCCGTGCCCGACTCAGGAGCGCCTGAGTAATGGATTGGGCACGAGCGTTCATGGGCGCAGCACTTTCAGAAATCCAGCCCCCTTCCAGCCGCAAGCGACACGAGGCGGTGTCTTCGCCCACATCTTCTCCGATCCGGCGTCTTCCTCCCGCCCGCCAGGCGCCAGCTTCTGAAACCGGATCACCCCATGGGCAATCCACGCATGCACTGCGGAGCCCGTGTATTTGCGCACGAACACATAGCCGGATCGCGCATCTCCGAGGACGACATCGACGGGGCGGCGTGGCTGAAAGAGTGCGGGGCAGGCGTCTTCCAAATGATCGAAGGCGACATCGGCCGTTCGCTTGCCGGGCAGCAGGGCCGTCGCGGCCGGATCGCGGATCACGTGGCATGTCATGAGCAGCTCGGTGCTCCGGCTTCCTTGGGAGAAGCGCGCCCCTTTGCGGAGACGGGAGCCGACCATGTATATGGCATCGACGCCGCGAATGACAATCATGGAACAACGCCTGGGATCCACCCTCAACCCGAAGGGCTCCAGTGCGTCGTTCGGTTCATCGAAGAATGATGGCGGCGCGTGCGCAGCCACGGTCGCAGCAGGATCAGACCAGACTGCGCGCAAATGGGGCGCGTAGCGACGAATTTGGGCCGCGACGTGCCGACCTGTGGCGCCCGTTGCACCGAGCACATACTGGCCGCTGAGATTGATGAAACCGGACGCGCGAGGGAGGTCCGGAATGATGAACGAGTTCGTTTGACGGCCGAGTAGAAAATAAAGATCAGCGTTCGATTCGAGCTGGGGCGGCACCGAAAGCGTGAACCAAGGGCCGTCATGCCACGGCAGGTACGTCCGGTATTCAGTCCCCGCATACAACTGGAAGAACTGTACGGCAAACACCGCGAGGAGCACTCCGTTGCGCAGCACCAGCTGCTCAGAAAAGAGACGAAAGATCAGCGCCATGCAAAGGACGGCAGCGACACACGCCATCGGAATGAAGTAGCGACTGTTACCCGAGACCGGCAACCAGAGC
The DNA here is from genome assembly GCA_028067895.1 of Pseudomonadota bacterium. Classification (GTDB taxonomy): domain Bacteria; phylum Pseudomonadota; class Gammaproteobacteria; order Steroidobacterales; family Steroidobacteraceae; genus 13-2-20CM-66-19. The sequence continues at coordinate 6,859 of JAPTUI010000563.1, forward strand.
GCCCAATCAACCAAAAAAGCCAGTCCCAATGCGCCCAGAGCTCGCCCCGATGAATCCAGCGTGCGCGACTCCGGGGGTACCGCGGACAGCCGGCGCCACAGCCACCTCGATAGCCACAGCAGCGACAGCACCAGAAGAAGCGCATAGCGCAAATCCGGCGCCGGCATCTCGAAGTGAATCCAGGAGAGCGGCAGGACCATCGTAAATGGCCGCAAGAGGGCCGCGCTGAGCGTGGCGGGGATGAAGCGATGATCCAGCATCGATCCAGTTGAATAGTCCGGCGAGCGGAACAGTCCGTTCAGGAGCGGGAAGACCGGGTTGCCGAAGTGCCGCTCGAGGTGAATCGACCAAGGAAGGTTGATGAGCACAAACCCGGCGGCGAGCGTCAGCCCGTACACTGCGCCGTATCGGATACGCCGGACCCAGCCGCCCGGAACGAACAGCAGCAGGATTACGGCGGAGACGGCATGCACGGCATTGGTCGGCTTCAGCCCCGTGGCCACACCCAGCAGGAGCGCCGCCCCGATGACTCGCAGCGCACTAGGTGTCCACACGACATCAACCAGCAGCAGCCAACCCGCCAACGCCAGTTCCGCCGTGGTGATGTCCGAGTAGCTCGAGCCCAGCTCATTGATGAGGACTGGATTGGCGAATGCGAAGATGACCGCGAGGATCGCGATGGCCACACGCACGTTCGGTGTGTCCTGCGGCACCACCCGCAGGGCCAGTTCGTAGGTCAACCACAGAATCGCGCTCTGAACGAGCGCCAGGATCGACGCAATGGCCAGCGGCGGGAGCCCAGAGCGCAACAGCAGATAGAAGGGAACGTAGGC
>JAPTUI010000048.1 GCA_028067895.1 Pseudomonadota bacterium
CCGCTCGTGCCGCCCGCAGTGTTACCCGCGCCCACGCATCTCGATCTGGTGGAGGGGGTAGGATTCGAACCTACGAAGGCGTAAGCCGGCAGATTTACAGTCTGCTCCCGTTGGCCGCTTGGGTACCCCTCCGCGAAAACGAGCCGCGTATTCTGATTTCGAGGAGCGCCGGTGTCAATGCGTTTTTGGCGCGCAACTTGCAATCCGGGTCGGATGCGCCGGCGGAGACGGACGGCGGCGGGGCTCACGGCGGGGCCGCGGCGGCCTCGAGCGCGGCCAAGGCGGCCGGCTCCAGGTGCCGCCAACCGCCCGGACGCAGATCCTGCGGCAGCGCCACCGGACCGTACCGGATGCGCAACAGGCGGCTGACGTCGTGTCCAGCCGCCTCCCAGAGCCGACGCACCTCGCGATTGCGGCCCTCGTGCAGGACCACCCGATACGCCGCATTCTGTCCGTATGGGCCGGCCTGCGCCGACGCTTCGGGGGAGCGCTGTTCGACGATGCGGTCGAAGGCGGCGGGGCCGTCCTCGAGCATCACCCCCTGCAGCAGCCGTTGCAGCGTCTGCGGGGCCGGCCGGCCCCGCAGACGCACCAGGTATTCGCGCTCGATCTGTCGCGAAGGGTGCATCAGACCGTGCGCCACGGCCCCATCGGTCGTGAACAGCAGCAACCCGGCCGTATTGACGTCTAGGCGTCCGACCACGATCCACCGCCCGCTGCGCGGGGCTGGGAGGCGGTCGAACACGGTGGGGCGGCCCTGAGGATCGCGACGGGTGGTCACTTCGCCGACCGGCTTGTAATAGAGGAGCGCCTCGACGGCTGCGGCGCCGGGGCCAGGACTCAGCTGCAGCTTGCGGCCGTCGAGCCGAACGTCGCGATCCGGTCCGGCGCGCTCGCCGAGCTGCGCCGTGCGGCCGTCCACCGTCAGGCGGCCGTCACGGATCCATTGCTCGATCTGGCGGCGCGAACCGATCCCGGCACTGGCGAGGAGCTTCTGCAGCCGGACCGGGGCGGGAGGTGAATTCATGGGCTGGGACTCATCCTGGGCAATCGCGCGCCGCACGTCCCGGGCGGCCGCCGTGAGGGGTCATAACCCGGCGATCTCAAGTCATAGCCGACCATTGCTTGTGGGCCCGGCCGGCTCAGGGGTAGAAATCATCGCATGATTTACGACAGCATTCTCGGCACGATCGGCCGTACGCCCATCGTGCGCATCCAGCGTCTCGCGCCGAAGAACGTCACCATGTACGTCAAGTGCGAGTACTTCAACCCGCTCGGCTCGGTGAAGGATCGCCTGGCGATCGGCATCATCGAGGACGCCGAGCAGCGCGGTGCGCTCAAGCCCGGCCAGACCGTCGTCGAGGCAACCTCGGGCAATACCGGGATCGCCCTCGCCATGGTCTGCGCGGCCAAGGGCTATCCGTTCGTGGCGGTGCTCGCGGAGAACTTCTCGATCGAGCGGCGCAAGATCATGCGCATGCTCGGCGCGCGCGTGGTGCTGACGCCCGCGGCCGAGCGGGGCACCGGCATGGTGCGCAAGGCGGAGGAACTCGCGCGCAAGCACGGCTGGTTCCTCGCCCAGCAGTTCGAAAACCCGGCCAACCCGGCCTATCACCGCAACACGACGGGACCGGAAATCCTGCAGGACTTTGCCGGCCGCCGGCTCGATTACTTCGTCAGCGGGTGGGGCACGGGCGGTACGCTCACGGGCACCGGACAAATGCTCCGTCTGGCCCGCCCCGACGTTCAGATCATCGCCACGGAGCCGGCCACCGCCTCACTACTCGCCGGACAGCCGTTCGCCCCGCACAAGATCCAAGGCTGGACGCCGGACTTCGTGCCCGCAGTGCTCGACCGCACGGTCCCGCACCGCATCGTGCCAGTAACGGACACCGAAGCCATCGATACGGCGCGCAAGCTGGCGCGCAGCGAAGGTATCTTCTGCGGCATCTCTTGCGGCGGCACGTTCGCCGCAGCCTTGAAGGTAGCCGAACAGGCCTCACCCGGCTCGGTCGTGCTCGCCATGCTGCCCGACACCGGTGAGCGCTACCTGTCCACGCCGCTGTTCGAAGGGATTCCGGAAGGCGGGGACACCGATCTGTGAGATCTGCCGTGACCGCCATGTCTGCACCCCGATCCGACCGCTCAGAGCCCGATGCGCGGTGCTTTGCGCCCCTGCCGGAGCGATTCCCGATGTGGCGCGGCGGTGTGCTGCACGATGGCCAACTGGCCTACGAGACCTGGGGCCGGCTGAACCGCGCGCGCGACAACGCGGTGCTGCTGTTCACGGGCCTGTCGCCATCGGCCCATGCGGCCGGCTCGACCCAGGACCCGCGCGAGGGCTGGTGGGAGCGCATGATCGGTCCGGGTCTGGCGCTCGATACGGACCGGCACTTCGTCATCTGCGTCAACTCCCTCGGCAGCTGCTTCGGTTCCACGGGCGCCGCTTCGATCAACCCGGCGAGCGGCCGCCCGTACCGCCTCGCCTTTCCTGACCTGTCGATCGAGGACATCGCCCGCGCCGGCCACGAACTGGTACGCACGCTCGGTATCCTGCGGCTCGACACGGTGATGGGGCCGTCGCTCGGCGGCATGGTGGTGCTGGCGTATGCGGCGCTCTTCCCCGGTGCGGCGCGCCGCTTGGTGAGCATCTCCGGTACGGCGGCCGCCTCGCCGTTCACGATCGCCCTGCGCTCGATACAGCGTGAAGCGATCACCTCCGATCCCGCCTGGCGCAACGGCGAATACCGCCCGGAAGCGCCGCCCGTGACCGGTCTGCGCTTGGCGCGCAAGCTCGGCACCGTGACCTACCGTTCGGCGGCCGAGTGGGCCGAGCGCTTTGACCGCCAGCCGATCCGGCCCGATCTCAGCGAGAGCACCCCGTTCGGCGCGCAGTTCGCCGTGGAGGGTTACCTCGAGGTCCAGGCGGCGCGCTGGGTCAACGCGTTCGACGCGAACTGCTATCTGTATCTGTCGCGCGCCATGGACCGGTTCGATCTGGCCGCGCACGGCGAGCCGCATGCGGTGCTGCGCCGCGCCGACCTCGACCACGCGCTGGTGGTCGGCGTGGAGTCCGACATGCTCTTCCCGATCGGCGAGCAGCAGTCGCTGGCGCGTGCGTTCGAGGCTAGCGGCACGGCCACGCGCTTCGCGCCGCTGCCGTGCATAGAGGGGCACGACGCGTTTCTCGTCGACACCGAGCGCTTCGGACGGGTGATCGGGGACTTCCTCGCCCGCTGAGACGCCGGACGTACACTAAGTTCAATCGCGTGCCCACGCGTGCCGATGTGGGCATAATGTCGCGCGTCACAGGTCGCCAGGGCGAGAGCACCTCGCGAGGCACAAGGTGGAACGACGGCTGCATACCCGGCATCGCGCGCGCACCATCGTCTTTGTCAGCGTTCCCGGCGGCTGCCGCAAACTCTGCAAGGCGGTCAATCTGAGCGCCACCGGCGTGTTCATCGAAACGACGGATCTGGGGTTGCGCAAGGGGCAGCAGGTCACGCTGTCGTTCGCCATCAATCTCGGCACCGTCACGAAGCTGCACCGGCGCACCGCCGTGGTCGCGCACGTCTCACGCGGCGGTACCGGCTTGATGATGGAAGGCTTCAACGCAGCCCGCGCCGGTTAGCGGCGCAGACACCGCTCGCGCCGGCGGGCCCGGCGCGGGCCATGTCCGGAAACAGCCAGTTCGAGGCCGCACCCTGGAGTATGGTCTCGGCCATGCAAGATGCTCTGCCTTTTGAGCCCGCCATCCTCGAGCGCGCGCGCCTCAGCCGCGATGCGCGCTTTGACGGCAGGTTCTACATCGGCGTGCTCTCCACCGGCATTTACTGCCGCCCAATCTGCCCGGCCCCCGCGGCCCTCACCCGTCACGTGCGCTATTTCGCCACCGCGGCCGCCGCGCAGGAGGCCGGATTGCGGCCCTGCCTACGCTGTCGGCCCGAAAGCGCACCCGGCACGCCGGCGTGGCTCGGCACTACGGCCGTGGTGCGCCGGGCGCTGCGGCTCATCGACGACGGCGCGCTCGATGAGCTCAGCGTCGCTGAGTTCGCCGCGCGGCTCGGACTCGGGGCACGCCAGCTCGACCGTCTCTTCGCCCAGCACGTGGGCGCCTCGCCGCTGGCGCTCGCGCAAACGCGCCGGCTGCATTTCGCCAAACATCTGATCGACGGCAGCGACCTGCCCCTGACGAGCATCGCGCTCGCCGCCGGCTACGGCAGCGTACGGCGGTTCAACGACGCGCTGCGCGGCGCCTACGGCCGTCCGCCGCGTGAACTGAGACGCCAGCGTCGTGCCGCCGGCCCTCAGCCGACGGCAGGCGAAGTGAGCCTGACGCTCGCCTACCGCCCGCCGTACGATTGGACGCATCTGGCCGCCTTTCTGCACGTGCGGGCCGTACCGGAGGTCGAACGGGTCGAGAGCGGGGAATACGCTCGGCTGATCCGTGCAGGCGAAGGACACGCGCTGATCCGGGTGCGGCCCATCCCGGACCGCGATGCGCTCGAGCTGCGGGTGAGCGGCGCACCGCCCGGCGAGCTACTGCCCATCAGCACCACCGCCCGGCGCATGTTCGACGTCGCGGCCGACCCGGCCCAAATCTCACGCGATCTCAGCACGGATCGCCATCTGCGCCCGTTGCTCAAGCGCCATCCGGGACTGCGCATTCCGGGTGCCTGGGATCCCTTCGAGTGCACAGTCCGCGCGGTCCTCGGACAACAGATCAGCGTGTCCGCAGCGCGCACGCTCGCCCGGCGGATCGCCGAGCGCTTCGGTCAACCCGTCGCAAGCGGCGTCCCCGGACTGACTCGCCTGTTCCCCGCACCACAGACACTCGCCGACGGCGATCTCGCCGGACTCGGGATCACCGGCGCGCGCTCCGAAGCGCTACGCTCGCTCGCCCGCGCCGTTGCGGTGGGCGATGTGGATTTCTCGGCAGATGCCGAGACGCTCATCCGGCAACTCACCGCGCTGCGCGGCTTTGGTACATGGACGGCCGGATATGTCGCGCTGCGAGCGCTGGGCGAGCCCGATGCGCTGCCCGAGGGAGATCTGATCCTGCGCCGCAGGGCTGCGACAGCGTCGCAGCCGCTTTCGGCGCGCGAATTGCGAGAGCGCGCCGAGTCGTGGCGCCCGTGGCGCGGCTACGCAACCCTTCAACTCTGGTGCGCCGCGAACGACGCTGCGGCCCGGAGGGAGACAAGATGACCCCGACAGATCACACCCGGTACTGGCACATCCTCGAGAGCCCCGTCGGGCCGCTGCTGCTCGGTGGGGACGATGAGCGGCTGACACGGATCGACTTCCAGGACGGTCCGCGCCCACTGCGGCCGGGGGCACACTGGCACCGTGCAGCGGGGCCGTTTGCCGCGGCGATCGAACAGCTGGCACAGTACTTCGCGGGGCAGCGCCGCAGGTTCGACCTACCGCTCGCGCCGACCGGCACCCCGTTCCAGCTGCGCGTATGGGAGGCGCTCTGCGCGATTCCCTACGGGGAGACCCTCAGCTACGGCGACCTGGCGCGCCGCGTCGGCAATCCACGTGCCTCGCGCGCGGTGGGGCTGGCCAATGGCGCCAATCCCCTGCCCATCGTCGTGCCCTGCCACCGCGTCATTGGCGCGAACGGGGCGCTCACCGGCTTCGGCGGCGGTGTTCCGATCAAGCGCGCGTTGCTCGCCCTCGAGGGAGCACTCCCGGCGGAATTGCCGTACGCGGCGACCGCAGCGCGTTGAGTGAGGGAGTACGCCCCGCGCCGCCCGATGGGGCGGCGCGGGGCGTACTTGCGGATCAGTCGGCGAGCGGCGCGGCTCCAGCCGCCTCGAGCTGCCGATTGAGCGCCGGCATCTGCACCTGCTGCAGATCGTGCCACTGGCGTAGCGTCGCTTCCAGCTGCCGAGACAGGATGCGGTAGGCCGAACGCGCATCCGCGCTCGGCGCCGCATCTGCCCCATCGACGGCTTGCTCCAGGTGGGCGAGATCCTGCGACAGCAGAACCAGGCTCCTGACGTTGCGCGGTGGACCGCCTCCGAACGCCGGCCGATGCTGCGGAAACGGCCATTCGCCAGAGATGGCGCGCGCAGCAGCGTAGAGCCGGGCAATCGGCGCATGCTGCGCGCCACCGCGCTTCAGGCGCAGATCCAGAACGTCGAGCAGTTTCACGGCGGCGGCTTCAGCCGCCGCCGTGCGGACCTGCGCGCGCTCGACCTTGCGGGCGAGCTCGAACTGGCTGACCAACGCCGCCTGCGGCACGTGCACTCGCGGATCGGGCTTCACCGTCAGAGGTTGGCGGTACGTCACGCCATCCACACTGAGCTCGACGGTATAGCGTCCCGGCGGCGCCCACACGCCCGGGCGCTGCGGCGCAGTAGCATCCTGCGGCCCGAGCCGCGCATAGTGCAGGTCCCACACCAGCCGATGCATGCCTGGGGCCGCGGACGGGACTGCCGGCGGCACCACCCACTCGGGCGCGTAGTCGAGCGTCGCGGCATTGGGCGGAGCGACCCGCTCGGCGCTGCTGTAGCGGCGAACCTCGCGGCCCTGAGCATCGCGGATCGTGATCGTGACCGGACCCTTGACGTCCGCAGGCAGCAGGTAGTCGATGTAGGCCCCATCCGGTGGATTGGCGGCCATCGGCTCGTCCTTGGGGAAGGGCGTGCCGGTGAAGCCGGCAGGCCGCAAGCGGATCGCAGCGGCCGGCTTGAACAGCGTGACGGCGCCCGGCCGCACGCTGTCCATCTGCCGCAGCGCACTGATGTCATCCATGATCCAGATGCCACGTCCGTGGGTAGCGAGCACCAAGTCGTCGTCGTGGACCTTGATGTCGCGCACCGAGCTCACCGGCAGGTTCTGCTGCAGCGACTGCCAGTGCGCGCCACCGTCGAAGGAGACAAACACCCCGTATTCGGTGCCTGCATACAACAGCCCCGGACGGCGCGGATCCTCGCGTACCACATTCACGAAGTCGTGCCGAGGAATCCCGTCCGTGATCAGCCGCCAGGTCCTGCCGTCATCGTGCGTCACGTAGATGTACGGTGTCTCGTCATCGAGCCGGTGCCGGTCAATGGCGAGATAGGCGGTGTGGCGCTTGAAGTGAGACAGCTCGATGCCCGCGACCTTTGACCATGGAGTGAGTGCCTTGGGCGTCACGTTGATCCAGTGTGCGCCGCCATCGGCGGTGCGCCACACCAGACCGTCGTCAGTACCGACCCAGATCACCTTGCTGTTGAAGCGCGAAGGTGCGATCGAGTAGATCACCCCGCGGCGCGGACCGACATCGATGCTGTCCGCGGCGGTGATTGCTCCGACGTTCGGCGGCACTCCGGGATCCTTGCGGCTCAGATCCGGACTGATGCGCAGCCAGTGCCGCCCGCCATCGGCGGTGCTGAACAAGTATTGGTTGGCGAAATAGAGCGTCTTGTGATTGTACGGAGAAAATACGAGCGGCAGCGTCCAATCCGTGCGGTAGTGCACGTCCGGATAATCGAGCATCGGATCGACATTGCGCACCTGCCCGGTGCGCAGGTCGAGTTTGCGCACGGTAGTGGTCTCGCCCGTGCCGTCGCCGTAGATGATGTTGGGATTACGCGGATCGGGAACGACATTGCCGTTCTCCCCGCCGGGGGTGATCTCGCGAAAATTCTCTAGCGTGATGCCGTTGCCGTCGATCGTTCGGCTCGGC
>JAPTUI010000021.1 GCA_028067895.1 Pseudomonadota bacterium
TGCCATCCCCGTAAGCAATGCGGAACCGTACGGGCCCCCCGAGGGGATGATCCTCAACAACAAGAACGGCACATCGGCCGCCCGAACGCTCCTGAAAATATCGGGCGTTGGTGGTTCCCTTCTTCGACAGCCACGGTGACTTGAAGATGGGAATCTCAGCGCCACAGCTGGGAGACTCGCAGCGCACAGTGCGCGCCCAGAGATACGCGATCGGGGTCGCTCCGTCAGCGTCGCTCGGATACAGCACTCCAAGCTGGCGTTCGGCCTCGGTCTTGATCTCGGCCCCGACCCGGCGCAGATCCTCGGCCAGTTGCGGCCCGCGGCGCGGAATGTCCTCAAGCATCACTTTAAGGATCAAGGAGGCGACCGGGTTGAGATCGCTGGCGAAGGCATCACAGCCGACCCGAAGCGCCTCCAAAGGAATGGACCCGCCTCCAGAGAAGGGGTCCACTACGAGGGGCAATTCCTCACCATGAGCAGCCTTTACCAGGGTCCGGCTGACTTCAAGGTACGCGGCGTTGGAGGATAGATCCCAGTTTGCAAAACTTCCGATGAACTTAAGCAGAGCCTGTCGCAGATCCATATCGGTGCTGCCCGGATTGCATGCCGCCTCAGGCAGGCGCATTCTCGCGGCTGATTTGAAATCCTCTGGGCAGAGCGGGTCGCAGGGATCGGGCCAAAGCAGCGCCAAGAGCACGGCTCGGCTCGACGCCAACGGTCGCCGCGCCCACCAGAGATGCAGCGTTGATGGGTGGCCATGTCTAATCGACTTCTCTCGGGCCGCGTGTCGAGACACTTCGGCGATTGGAAAGTCGACCTCAGCGAGGCGTTTGCATTCTTTCGGAATCAATGGGCGGGCTTTCGAATAGGGTAAGCGGACAATGCGGCCTGGGTTGTCATGACCCTTCTCCAAACGGCACGTTCGGCTCTCGCAGGTCCATCGGCCGCGTCATCGCATTCACAGACAGGTAGTAGTGGGCGACCTTCGTCACCTCGTTCCAGCTGAGGCGTGCGGGATCCTGGATCGGGTCCTGTAGTCGCGGCGTGGTGTCACAATCGGTGACGACGTAGAGCCAGTAACAGTCGCGCCGATCCTCGGCGACACGGCGCTCATTAGGCGTGAGCAGAACATTTCCGGTCGTGGCCCCGAGGCCTTTCACTTCGATGAGCCTGAGGTCGCCCGAGGCCGGGTCGAGGCTTGTGATGTCGTAGCCTAGGTTCTTCTCCGACACGTCAAAGACCTGCCGCCCCTGGGCCGCTTCGTGTTCCATGACAACTCGCATAGCGCTCGCCTCGGTCTCGAAGTTCGGCCGCAGCCGGCGAACCTCCGGTGCCTCGCGATCAGGGTGTGGCAGAACCAGCGCGCTCGCGATCCGCTCGACCGACTGGAGCGTCAGCGAACGTTGTCGTTCGAGGTCAAGGCGCCGACGCTCACGACGCGCCAGAAGCTCCGCATGGCGCGACTCCGCCTGCGCCAACCGCCCTTCGGCGCCCGGCAGCTTCTGGTCAGCATCGGAGGCCGCGCGACCGATCTCGTCATCGGCTCGCAGGATCAGTTCCGTCAGCGACAGCTCAACATGTGCGGCGATACGCTCGACCTCGGAAAGGCGCTCCTTCCGGGTAGCCTCGAGAAACGGAACCAGCGCTTCGTCATGCAGCCAGCCTGTGGGCTCAGGTAGAAGTGCGACAGACGGCATCTCGGCCGGCGGTTCGGCGGGAACAAAATTCCCCAGAACGCCGGGCTCCTGAAGGCGTGGGTCGGCCCCGTCCGCCGTCTCCACGGCAAATTGCCGCTCGTGGACCACGTGCCCCAGACCATCGACAACCCTGGCACGGTAGAAGTCGATCCGCGCCGCGCAATCGTGCTGAAGCGAGTAGAAGGTCGCTCCCTTCCCGAGCGTGTCGAGCGACATGCCGTGGATGTGCCGGCGCATCGCCTCAAACAGCGGGTGTCCGGGCGTGACCCATTCGAGGTTGTTCTGCTCCGCCGTGTCGCGATCCGTGGAGCAGCGAGGATAGCGCTCGGCGAGCGACGGAAACTTCCAGTCTGGGTCCTTTTCGTAGCGACGGAGTACCAGTGGCGTCCGTGCCGGCTCGAACGCGTGTGGGAGGCTCGGGACCGGCTTCAGCGTGACCGGGACATACTCCGCGGTCTCTCGCATGAAGCGGGCGATCGTCTCCGGCACCACCCGCCGCTCCTGGGCGCGAGCACGCCGCTCGATCAGCATTTCGAGGTTGAGCTTCTTGCTGGCCAAGCCCTCGAGGGCATTCTGGCAGATCGAGCGGAACCGACCTTCATCCACGTTGTGGAGCAGCCGTTCCTCCAGGTCAGCCTCGCCCATGTGGCCGGCGTAGTACTCCCGAAGCACCCGTTCGACTTGTGCCGCGGGGAGCACCTCGCCCACCACATTAAATACCGCGTCGTCTTCCAGGGCATCCCGGATTTCTTGCAGCTTTTCCAGGAGGCGCTGGAGGACGCGCCCCTCGATGGTGTTGGTGGCGACAAAATTGAAGATCAGGCAGTCCTTCCGCTGGCCGTAGCGGTGGATGCGGCCCATGCGCTGCTCTAGGCGGTTTGGATTCCAAGGAATGTCGTAGTTGAACAGGATATTGCAGACTTGCAGGTTGATCCCCTCACCGGCGGCCTCGGTCGCGACCAGAATTTGAGAATCTCCATCGCGGAACTTCTGCTCAGCGTAGAGGCGTGAGCCGGGTTCATCGCGCGATCCCGACCTCATGCCGCCGTGGATGCAGCCGACACGGAATCCCCATGATTTCAGGCGATCGACGAGGTAATCGAGCGTGTCCTTGAACTCGGTGAACAGCAGAAGTCGTTTGTCCGGGTGGTCAAAGAATCCTTCCTGCTGGAGAAGTGCCTTGAGCTTCGAGAGTTTTGCCTCTCCACCCGCCTCTTCCACAACGCGCGCTTGGTCAGCCAGGGATCGAAGCTGCCGGATTTCATCGCGAACCTGATCGGCATTCCCGGCAAGCGTGATCGCCTCGAGCATAGCTTCGAGCCGCTCGCGCTCGCTGTCCTCCATTTCGTCCAATTCATCCGGGTCCGGAAGGTCTGGCGGCGCTTGGCGGGCCAGATCTTGCGCGCGCTTAAGTCCCTCCTCGAGCCGACGTGCGCGATTCTCCAGGGATCGCCGCATGGCGTAGGTGCTGGACGCAAGTCGGCGCTGGTAAAGGGACATCAGGAAGCCGATGGCTCGGGCACGAGGGTCCTCCCCCTCAGCCGCTGCGCGGGCGCTCTCCCGCTTAACGAACCGCGTGACATCACGATAGAGTTCGAACTCGGGGCCATCGATCTGGAAATCGACGGTGTGCGGTATGCGCTTGGTAAAGATGGGTTCGGCAACCCAAGTCCCATCGGCTTGCCGCTCGGGGAAGTAGATCATAGCCTCCTTGGTGCGGCGCAGATAGAATGGCGCGCGCCGCCGATCCATGGCTTCCCTGATCGACTTGACATCCGCGTAGGCGTCGACATCGAGCAGTTGGAGGAACAGGCTGAAGTTGTCCGGATCGCCCTTGTGGGGCGTCGCTGTGAGCAAGAGCATGTGGTCTGAGGTATCGCGCAGAAGCTCTCCCAGACGATAGCGCAAGCTCTTGTGGGATTCGTCGGCGGCCGACATGCGGTGGGCCTCGTCCACAATGACGAGATCCCAATGCACTTGGCGGAGCCCAGGAAGGATGTCAGCCCGTTTGGCTAGATCGAGTGATGTAATAACCCGATTGCGCTCCAGCCACTGGTTGACACCAAACTGATCACGAATGTCCTGGCCTTTCATCACCAGGAATTTCGTGTCGAATTTCTCCTTCAGCTCGCGCTGCCATTGAAACGCAAGGTTGGCCGGGCAGACGATTAGGATGCGCTCGGCAAGCCCGCGTAGCTCGAGCTCTCGGATCAGAAGGCCCGACATGATGGTCTTCCCGGCGCCAGCGTCGTCCGCCAGGAGGAATCTCACGCGCGCGAGCTTCAGCAGATAATCGTAGATTGCCTCAAGCTGGTGGGGGAGAGGATCGACGCGGGAAATCGATAGACCGAAGTAGGGGTCGAATTCATAGGCGATCCCGAGTGCATAGGCTTGAAGCCCCAACCGAAGCAGGCGTGCGTCGCCATTGAATGACTGGTTGGGATCAACGATGGTGAGCTGGGTGAGATCGGCGGCCGAGATTGTAACTTTGCGAACCCTCTCTTACTTCGTGCCCACCAAGCCTACAGTCCAGCTTGCCGTGCCGTTCGGCTGGACGGTTTCAAGCCGCATCGGCTCGTTGAACAGCGGCCCGATGAGGATCTGGCCGGGCAGAGGGGCGGGTGGAAGTTCGGTCATGGAGGGCCATCACACGGCATGGGCTTCCTCACTCCGCCGTGGCCGGCTTCTGGCCTGCCGACGATTCGTCCAATGCCTTCAGCCGTTCGAACTCCTCGACAGCCATGACAACGACGACGGGGCGGTCGTACTTAGTGATCGCGATTGGGGTAGCGCGCGCCAAGTCGATCAGCTCGCCGAAGTTATACTTCGCGTCCTTGGCCGAGATCGTGCGCATCGAGCCTCCCTAGAATCGACTTATGGCTAGTCTGGCCAGAATAGGCAAGACGGGGGATCAACGCTCGGTGCGGTCCAGGAGCAACCCGCGGCTGCGAACTGGCCCGCTATGCGAGGTCTTGGAACTGGAGGCGTCGGGCTCGGCGCGAGTCATCCACGCTGTCAGCGATTGAGGGCGCCTTCGTCCCATGGCGCTTTGCGGCGGAGCGACGCCACCATTGCCGGCACCGGGTTGGCGGGCGCAGAGACGGCCCTCATGAACGCCCGAAATCCTTCCGCGCTCATGCGCGGCGGCGAGGCTTCGCTGAGAGCATCGGCCGCGGCTTGTTTGGCGGCTGCCTGCACGAAGGCAGCCCGTGACTGGCCGCGGAGACTGGCCGCCCGGTCAATCGACGCCACTTCGGCTTCTGTCAGCCGCAAGTGAATAGTAATTGGATTGGAAGATCGCATTGATTTCACACGGCGCTCTCGACGACGGACATCGCTATGGGTTCTGACGAACACCCCACGTCCCCGTTCACCATGGCGTATGGCTGTCTCGAAGGCAATTACGGCCGTGTCGTGTTGGTCGACCCGTTGGTGCGCGTTGTCGAGCGTGTTCCTCGTGCCTTCTGGCTGGCGAGGCGTCGGACGATTCGCCTTTTTTCCGTCAGTCTGATCGCCGATTTTCCGTTTCGAAGTCGTGTACTCTGGTGTTTGGATCATCGCGAGCCCCGATGGGCCGGTCGTCGGATGTCGGTGGGATTTGCGCTGATGAACCGCCCGGCGGCGCCGAGTGCGCCCTGCCCGCGGATTGCCAGCGGTTGGGCGTGACCGCCGGGGTCCGTGGCCCAGGCATCCGAAACGCCCGGTCCGTGGTGATGAACCGCTCGACGATGATCGGCACCAGCTTCTCGACGGGTGGCGCCTCGGACAGGCCGTCCTGCGCCGCGATGGCCGCGGCGTAGTCGCGGATCAGTGTGTCCAGCGCCGCAGTGAAGGTGATGGTGTGTTTGATCGGTCGATTGTCGGGCAGCGGGCCGATGCGAAGTTTCGCCATCCTCGTTCTCCTCACCCGCCCCCATAGGGCCGCAGCACGATATCATATGCCGAGTTCGAGGCTATTCCGAGTGAGGAAGATCGAAGGACCATAAGACCATGAAGATCATCGGTTTTATATGCAGCCATTATCGGCATAGTTTTCTCTCCTATAGACGGTTGAGGAAGGCCAAGAGCTTGTCGTCGGGCTTGAACTTGCCCGGTTTGCTGTCGAACGGGATCGTCTTGGCGAGGATCTTCTCTTTTAGCGCCAGATCGGCGTCGAGATAGATCTGGGTGGTCTCGATGGACTCGTGCCCCAGCCACAGCGCGATGACGGTCTGCTCCACCCCGGCGTGGAGGAGGTCCATCGCCGTGGTATGCCGCAGGCAGTGGAAGGTGACGTGCTTCTGCTTGAGCGATGGGGAGGCGTCGCCGGCCACCGTGACGTGCTTTTTCAGGAAGCTGGCCACAGCATCCGGGCTGAGATGGCCGCCCCGCGCGCTCGGGAAGATCACCTGGTCCGGGGCCGGATTCAGTTCGTCGAGCCAGGCTTTGAGGACATCGGCGACCGGCTTGCACAGCGGGACGGTGCGCTGCTTGCGGCCCTTGCCGAGGATTTCGACGTGAGCGCCCGTGCCGAACGTCACGTCCTGACGCCGGAGGCTCGTCGCTTCCGACAGGCGCAGGCCGGTTTGCAGGGTCGTCAGCAGCAGCGCGTGATCCCGGCGGCCGGTCCATGTGGCCAAGTCCGGCGCCGCGAGGAGCGCATCGACCTCGGGGCGCGTCAGGAAGTCGATCAGCTTGCGCTCGAACCGCTTGGCCGGCATCGCGAGGACGCGCTGTATCTGCGCGCTGTGCGTCGGCATTTCATAGGCGGCGAAGCGGAAGAACGACCGGATCGCGGTGAGCCGCAGGTTGCGGGTGCGAACGTTTACGCCCCGCTTCTTCTCCAGATCGCTCAGGAAGGCCGCGATGAGCGGCGCGTCGAGCTTCTCGAAGGCCAGCTTGTCTGGGGCGGTGCGAAGGCATTTCTGTGCGAAGCGCAGCAACAGCCGGAACGTGTCGCGATACGAGCTGATCGTGTTCGCGCTGACCCGCTTCTCCTGCATCAGGCGCTGGGTGAAGAACCGCTGAAGGAGCGTCGGGAAGGTCGGGATCGCGGACCTCATGCCGGAGCCTCCCAACGATGCTGAAGCCGCGCCACAGCCTCCGCCATCAGCCCCGGATTCTGGTGCAGATACCAGTAGGTGTAGGTAAGCTGGGTGTGCCCAAGATAGGTGGACAGCGCCGGCAGGCGGCGCTCCGGGTCCGCGCCGGTGCTGTAGCATCGCCGCAAGACCTCCACCGCCATCGTATGCCGCAGATCGTGCAGCCGCGGCCCCGCCGAGGCGGATGGGTCGCGCAAGCCGAGCCGCCGGGTCAACCGCCGGAACGCACGATCCAGCGCCGTGTGACCGACGCGGCGGCCATGCGTGGATATGAAGAAGGCTTTGACGGTCCTGCCGGCCAGGAAGGCACCACGCTCTTTCCGATAGCGTTGCAGGGCGACGCGCGTCGTCTCATGGACGGGCACCAGGCGGGATTTGCCGAACTTGGTGTTACGGATGGTGATGACGCCCTGGTCGAGATCGACATCGTCGAGATCGAGCCGGAGGACTTCGCCGACACGCATCCCGGTCACGCTGATGAGGCCGTAGATCGTATAGCGCCCCAGGCAGTAGAACCGGGTCGCTCCGCCCCATTGCCGCAAGCTCCCCGCCAGGATGCGCTTTATCTCCTCGGCGCTGAATATATGGGGCTGAAAGGTGATCCTGCGCCGCGCCAGCAGGTCCGTGGCGGGGATCTCGGTCCGCGGATCGCTCAGGATGCGGTAGCGCGCGAAGCTGCGCACCGCGCGCAGCCGTCCGGCGAGATAGTTCGGGTCGGTCGAAGCCGGCCGCCGCGCCCATTGCACCGCCAGCTTCGCGGTGACGTGGGTGGCATGACGCCGCTCCATGAAGTCGGCGAAGCTCCCGAGGTA
>JAPTUI010000380.1 GCA_028067895.1 Pseudomonadota bacterium
ACCGGCGTAGAAGCGCTGATCCGGCGGCAGGCCGAACTGACTCGCCCCCTCGGCCACCCCGGCGATGAACCGCGCAGCGAGCACGGTGCGTCCGGCCGGATCGGCGGCAATGAGCTTGTGGACGTCAAAATAGGTCGCCGCGCTGCCCTGCACGATGACGAACAGCTGCTCCCCGGAGGCGCCGGTCGAGAGCGTGGGTGAAACGGTGAGCGAGACCCGCATGCCGTGCGTCGGGTCGAGCAGCGGTGAGGCCAGATCCGTTGAATCGAATTGCGCGGACAGCGGCAGCGCGATCAGGTTGTACTGATCGTACTGCCCTTCCTGCGTGATCTTCTCATGTTCGTACGAGGTCCCACCGCTCGCGACCCATTCTGAGGAGAGGCGCCGGGTCAAGGTGGCGGCCGCGGTCGCACCGTTTTGCGTATAGGCCTGCAGCGTCTGGCGCAGCGCGGCCACCGAGAAGCCGAGGGTCTGGCCGCGGCGACGGAAGTCGGGAATGTCGTACCCGAGACGCGCGTCGTAACCTGCTCCGGTGCTGGCCGTGCCGCCCAGGTCGATGGCGCTCGCCGAGGCGCTGAGGCGCTCACCGCCGCCGAACAGGTTACTGTCGCTCCAGCGCAGACCACCGCTCGCACCCAAGTCGCTCGAATAGGCGGCATTGACGCCGAACGCGTAGCGCTTGCTCTCGTGCACCAGAAAGGTCAGGGGCGCACGCCCCGCGGCATCCACCGGGCCCAGCCGGACACTGACGCTCGAGAATAGGCCGAGTCCGAGCAACTCCTGGCGCGCCCGCTCGATGCGGGCCGCATCGTAGCGCTGCCCGGTGCGCAGCTGCAGGCTACGCCGCACGAACGAGGCGTGCACGTGCTCGAGCCCCTCGATGCGGATCGCACCGATTCGCACCCGCGGGCCGCTCGTGACGTGAAACGTCAGATTGAGCACGTGTCGGTTCGGGTCTTCATACGCGACCGGTGGGTCGACCCTCGCCTGCGCATAGCCGGCATCCTGCAACCTGCGCTGCAGTCGCTCACCGGCGGCCAGCACGTGCGCGGCGACGGCCGGCGCTCCGGTGTCGAGTCCGAGCAGCGCCTGTGGCAGACCCAGTGTCCGTTCGATCGCCGCTGGCACCTTGCCCTCGACGTCGATGTGTCCGACGTGAAAGAGCGGACCGAGCGATGCGGCGATCTTCACGGTCGCCTCGGTGCCGTCCGGCAGCGCCTCGAGGGCTTTGCCGAGCCCGAGGCTCTCCAGCCGCCGGCCGTCGATCGTGATCGTGACCGCGCCCTGGTAGTACCCGAAGCTCTCCAGCACCGTGCGCAGCCGTTTCACGTCAGCGTGCGCCCGAGCGATCAGACCATACGGACCCACCGGAGCGGTCCCGCGTAATGCCTGCAGCTGCGAGGTGAGCTCCAGGGTCGAATCGACCGAGTCGCGCCCGCTCGACACCCACTGCACCCGGTACGGCTGGGGGTTTGCAGCCTGCGCCACTGATGTCGCCAGCGCCGCACAGATCCACAGCGCGAGCGCGCTGGCACATGCGCCTCGGCACCGCGAACGTCTCCTGAAGAAGAATCGGCTTCCCATGGACGCTATGGTAAACAGTCGGCCCGCCCGAGGCGCGCCGTCCACACGGCGCCCCCTCGGCCCGGACACCGATGGCCGTCGCGCATCTGCGCGACGCAACTTTGCTCCCACGCGCGGTGTTCTGTGCGCTGCGACGGCGACCCGTGCAGCCCGATCCGGGCAACGGTGCGGGCGCCGAACAACCGTGCCGGTGCAGAAATCACCACCGCACCCGCTCACACTCAGACTCATACGATGGGAGATGGCCATGCTCGATCGACGTCACGTGCTCCAGGGTCTTGGCGTATCGAGCCTCTTGGGACTGGCGGTCCGCCGACCGGCCGAGGCGCGGGGAGACTTCGAACCGGTGCACCCCACGGCAGCACCGTCCGGCGGGCAACGCGATGACCTCCCGGTCACATCCATTCCGTTCACTCTGTTCGGCCGGCGCGGACAACTGGCCGTCCGCTACGGCGTCACCGTCGACCCCGAGGCACTTGGCTTCGATGTGATTCCCGGCCTCGGACTGCATCCCGAAGCCTGCCGGGGGTACCCGACGATTCACGCCAGGATCGAGCACTACCGCGGCGCGGGGTACCGCACCCTCTGCGGGTGGATCCAGGTGATCACCGCCGAGCGCCATCGGGCCGGGACCGCCGCAGCGACTTCGCCCGACACTTCGATCTCCGTCGATCAAATCCCGTCGATGCTCGGCATCGACATGCCGTTCGCGATCACCGGCTTTCTGCCCGAGCTGTTCGATGCGCCGTGCGGCAACCTCAATGGCTACGATCGGCTCCGATGGACGGCCGATACGTTCCTCACCACCGTTCCGTTGCGCTCGCGCAGCGAGCCCATCCACCGTCTCGCCGGGGTGCGCTGGGGCTACGTCACTGACACGGCCCACACGGATCGGCCCGTGTCGCCTCTGCCGCTCGAGGTGACCGACGGGTGCGCCTGGAACGCCGTACTGCCACTGCTGCGCACGCGCTTTCCCGACTGGCGTTTCGCCGCCGAAGGATGAGCGGGGCGAAGCCAGCGGGCCCCAAAAGAGCGCCGCACTATGCGTTCGGCAGGCGCCGGAGGTGTTCCGCGATGCGCTCGGCGTCCTGCGGGCTCGCCGGGTTGTAGACCACCAGCATCAGGTCGGTTCGCCCGTCGACTGCGAACGCGGAGTATTCGAACGTGAACGCGCCGAGCAGCGGGTGGCGGATCTTCTTGACGACCTCACCATACGTCCCGCCATGGACTTCGTTGTCCTGCCACATCGCCGCGAACTCCGGGCTGCGGCTGCGCAGCTCCTCGACCAGTGGCTCGACGTCCTGGACCGCACCCGCCCGGGTGGTCTCGAACCGGAACGCCCCCAACACCGCACGCGCCACACCGCTCCAATCGTACTGTGCGGTGCGTGCGCGCGGATCGAGAAACAGCCAGCGCAGGATGTTGCGCTGCTCGGGAGACTGGTCGGCGTAATTCATCAGCATCACCGTCGCGGCGCGATTCCAGGCGACGACATCCCAGAGCGCGGTGCGGATGATGGCCGGGCTCGGATCGAGCGCATCGAGCACGCGCTGCAGGCGAGGAGTCACCCCGGCGCGACTCTGATAGCGCACTTCGGGCGGGCGCCCCAGGCCGAGCACGAACAGGTGCTCGCGCTCAGCATCGGTGAGCAGCAGGGCGTGCGCGATGCGCTCGAGGACGTCGGCCGAGGGGGCTCCCCCGCGGCCCTGCTCGAGCCAGGTGTACCAGGTCGCACTGATGTTCGCCCGCTGCGCCACCTCCTCGCGCCGCAGGCCGGTAGTGCGCCGTCGGCCGGTGAGGAAGCCGAGCGCACCGGGATCGAGCTTCAGCCGGCGCTGCCGCAGATAAGTCCCGAGCCGGTTTTCAGAGGTGACGGAGCGGTCCACGGTTACGATTTATACCAGGATAATGTCACTTATTTACCAGGATATATCAATGCCGCAGAGTTGTCCCTCCCCTCTGATGGAAGGACGACAGCATCATGCGTGTATTTGTCACCGGAGCCACGGGCTTCATTGGATCCGCCCTGGTACGCGAGTTGATCGGGTCAGGCCACCAGGTCCTTGGGCTGTGCCGCAATGAGGCCAAGGCCGCCGCCCTCGCCGCCGCGGGCGCGGAGGTGCACCGCGGTTCGCTCGATGACCTGGAGAGTCTCCGTCACGGTGCCGCGCAGTGCGATGGCGCCATCAACCTCGCGTTCAATCACGAGGTCTTCAACGACTTTGCCCGGTTCACCGAAGCCGGTCAGCAGGAGCAGCGCGCCATCGAGGCGATCGGTGCGGTGCTGGCAGACTCGGCTCGTCCCCTCGTGCTGACCTCGGGCACCGGGCTGCTCTCCCCGGGCCACCTGGCGACGGAACAGGCGCCACTGCCGCCCGGCGGCCTCGCGCTGCCGCGCAACCCGGAAGCGGCCGGCGCGGCGCTCGCCGCCCGGGGCGTCAATGTCTCCATCGTGCGCCTGCCGCAGGTGCACGATACGCACCGCCAGGGCCTGGTGAGCCGCTGCATCGCGATTGCGCTCGAGAAGCGCTTCCTCGCCTACATCGGGGAGGGGCTGAACCGCTGGCCGGCCGCCCACGTGCTCGATGTGGCACGGCTGTACCGCCTGGCGCTCGAGCACGCGGGCGCGGGCGCGGTCTACCACGCGGTCGGCGAGCAGGGCGTGGCCCTGCGGGACATCGCCCATACCCTCGGTGCGCGCCTGGAACTGCCGGTGCAATCCCTCGCCCCGCAGGACGCCGAGGGATACTTCGGCTGGCTGGGCGCGTTTGCGGCAGCGGACATCCCGGCCTCGAGCGACTGGACGCAGCGCACGCTCGGCTGGCATCCGAATGGCCCGGGCCTGCTCGCGGATCTCGAGCGGCTCGAACTGCCGCCGGCCTGAGCACGCGGGCCGAGGCGGCGGACCGGCACGTCCGCCGCCTCGGCGACCCGCGGGACGCACAGCGTGCGAGTCCATCCGCCGGCATGCGCTACTATTCCGCTCCGGACCCATCGAAGCTGGAGGCGACACGTCCCATGGCGAATGAACATTTCCCGATCGATCTCAATCAGCTGCGGCCCCTGAAGCTCGATCCGAAGCTCGGCACCCTCACGGATGCGCAAAGGGCCGACCTGCGCCACAACATCCAGCTGTGCCGCGACGCGATCGTGTTCTTCACGGCCCTCGCCGGCGCGCGCGGGCTCTCCGGCCACACCGGCGGTGCGTACGACACCGTGCCGGAAGTGATGATCGTGCGAGCCTTCATCGCCAACGGCGCGCCCATCGTGCCGGTGTTCTACGACGAGGCCGGTCACCGGGTCGCGACCCAGTATCTGCTCTCGGTGCTCGATGGGGCGATGCCGGCCGAGCGGCTGCTGCATTACCGCGAGTTCGACAGCGGCCTGCCCGGCCACCCGGAGAAGAAGCTGACCCCCGGCGTGCAATTCAGCTCCGGGCGCCTCGGGCACCTCTGGGCATTCTGCAACGGTGTCGCGATGGCGAACCCGGACAAGGCCGTGATCCTGCTCGGCTCCGATGGCAGCCAGATGGAAGGCGACAATGCCGAGGCGGCGCGCCTCGCCGTGGCGCAGCAACTGAACATCAAGCTGCTCCTCGATGACAACAACGTCACCATCGCCGGCCATCCGCAGCAGTACATGCCCGGCTATGACCTGACGCGCACGCTGTCCGGCTACGGACTGACGACCGCCACCACGATGGGCGAAGACCTCGATGCGCTGTACACGGATCTCGCCCGGGCGTTCAACGATCAGCGCCCCCAGGCGGTGGTCATCAAGCGCCCCATGGCCCCGGGGATCGCCGGCGCCGAGGGCAGCCCGCACGCGCACGAGGTCCTCAAGACCGAAACGGCCATTCAGTATCTGCAGGCGCGCGGCGGCTACGACGCGGCGATCGCGATGCTCAAGGCAGCCCAGACGGACAAGAGTCCGCTCACCTACCGCGGCTCCTCCGGCGTCGGCAAGAATCGCGACGATTTCGGCAAGATCGTCAACGAACTGCTCGACGGCATGACCCCGGCGCAGCGCCTCGCGAGCGTCAAGGTGTTCGACAACGACCTCGAGGGCTCCTGCGGCTTGCACCACGTGCACAAGAAGTACCCGGAAGTGTTCGTGCGCGGCGGCATCATGGAGCGCGGCAATTACTCCGCCGCCGCGGGCTTCGGCTCGCAGCCCGGACGCCAGGGCATCTTCGCCACCTTCAGCGCCTTCCTCGAGATGTGCCTCAGCGAGATCACGATGGCGCGACTTAACTTCGCCAACGTGCTGGCGCATTTCAGTCACAGCGGCGTCGACGACATGGCGGACAACACCTGCCATTTCGGCATCAACAGCATGCTCGCCGACGGCGGACTGCTGCCGGCGCACGGCGAGGACACGACTCGGCTGTATTTCCCCGCCGACCGTCACCAGTTCGCCGCCTGCGTCAAGCGCATCTTCAACGACCCGGGGCTGCGGTTTCTCTTCAGCACCCGCGCCCCGGTCCCGGACCTGCTCGATGAATCCGGCAAGCCGCTCTACGAAGGCAAGCCGTTCGAGCCCGGCAAGGACTACGTCGTACGCTCCGCCGCCGCGGGCAGCGGCTACATCGTCGCCATGGGCGAGACCGTCTATCGCGCGCTCGATGCCGTGACGACGCTCGCCGAAAGCGGCGTGAAGGTCGGCCTCATCAATAAGCCGACGCTCAACGTGGTGGACCCGGAGATGATGCAGCGTCTCGCCCAGGCGCCGTTCGTGCTCGTCACCGAGGGGTGGAACGTGCGCACGGGTCTGGGCAGCCGGTTCGGGTCACAGCTGCTGCAGGCGGGCTTCAAGGGACGCTACAACCACATCGGCACGTACCGCGAGGGCTGCGGCGGACTGTGGCAGCAGATGGGTCATCAGGGTCTGGATCCGGCGGGGATCGCCCGCGCCGTCCAGGCGCTGCGCTAACCCGTTCGAAGACAGCCCGGGCGGTGCAGCCTGCCGGTCCGCCGGAGCGCTGCACCGCCCGATGTGTCGCACCGGCGCACCGCTCGCCGCGGCGCGCGCACGGTTAGGCCGGCAGCCGCCCTTCCGTCCAAAGCCGCCCGGCGATGCCCTCGAACGCCGTCCAGGTGGCGCGGGCCAGTGCCCCGCCGACACTCACCCGACGCACCCCGACTGCGGCGAGCGCTGCGACCGACAACCCCGTCCCGGAGAGATTCGCGTTCACGGGTTTATCGAGCGCGCGCACCAGCCGGGCGATGGTCTGAAGATCCTTGATCCCCGGCGCATACAGGCAGTCGGCACCCGCCCGGCTGTACCCCGTCAACCGCTCAACAACCTGGTCGAAATCCGGCTGACCGAGCCAGAACGCTTCACAGCGCCCCACGAGGACAACATCCTCTCCGGACCGATCGATCGCCTCGCGGGCGGCGCGAACGCGCTGCACGGCCTGATCCAGCCGGTACAGTCCCTGACCGAGACGGTCCTCGATCGACAGACCCGCCACGCCCGTTTCGATGCAGCGCGCGACGTTGCCCGCGACACCGTCCGGACTGTCGGCGAAGCCCGCCTCGAAATCTGCATTCACCGGCAGATCGGTCCGCCCGACCAGCAGGCGCAGATGTTCGAGCACTTCCTCCAGGCTCATCTCGCCATCGGCCTTGCCCAGCGCCCAGGCGGCGCCGGCGCTGGTGGAGGCCAGCGCCTGGAAGCCGAGCTTCGCCAATCGGATTGCACTGCCACCGTCCCAGGGATTCGGCAACACGAAGCAACCGCTCTGATGCAAGGCGCGAAATGCCGCGCGACGCTCCGCAATTGAACGCATGATCTTCTCCTCACTCGGCCGGCGGGGGTGTGAAGCGCAGCGGTCCGGCGATCCGATTCCAGGCATTGATCGCCGCGACGGCGAGTGTCAGCCGCAGCACCTGCCCGTCGCTGAAGTGATCATGCAGCGCCTCCCGGGCCTCGGCGGTCTGCTCGGCTCGCGCCTCGGTCACGGCCTCGGA
>JAPTUI010000286.1 GCA_028067895.1 Pseudomonadota bacterium
ACAGCGGACGGCCGGAGAGGAACACGGACACGACCGGGATATGTGCGGCCCGCAGACGCTGCAGCAGGTGCAGATCGCGCGCCGCCGCCGCGCCACTGAAGGCCAGATCGTGCACGTCACCTTCGAATTCCGCGTAAGGGTGTTCGCCGTAGACGACGATCGCGACATCCGGGCGGCGTCGATAGTGACCATCGATGCTCAACGTCGCCGAACCGCCGGCGGCGCGCACCGTGGACTGGATCCCCTGCCAGATCGACTCGCCATGCGGGAAGTCCGCGTTGGTCGTGTCCGTGCCCTGCCAGGTCAGCGTCCAGCCGCCGCACTGCATCGGGATGTTGTTGGCGCCATCGCCCGCCACGAGCACGCGCTCATGAGGGGCGAGCGGCAGCAGATGATGATCGTTCTTGAGCAAGACCAGCGATTCGCGCACCGCTTCGCGCGCGAGTGCGCGGTGCGCCGCATCGCCGAGCAGTCCGAACCGGCCGGCGAGCTTGCGCTGCGCCGGCGGCCCTTCGGCCCAGAGGCGATCACGCAGCTTCACGCGCAGAATGCGCCGCACGGCCGCATCGAGCCGGCGGCGCGGGATCTGCCCCGAGCGCACCTCGGCCAGCGTGTTTTTGAACAGCGCCTTCCAGTCATCGGGCGCCATGAACATGTCGAGACCCGCGTTCACCGCCCGCGCGCAACTGACGTCCGTGCAGCCGGGCACCTGCCCCTGGGCATTCCAGTCGCCGACCACGAACCCGTCGAAGTGCCAGCGGCGCTTCAGCACCGAGGTGAGCAGTCCGTAGTTGGCGAGCATCTTCTCGCCCTGCCAGCTCGAGAAGCTCGCCATGATGACCTGCACGCCGGCGCCGAGCGCCGCCTCGTAGCCGGCCGCGTCGCGATGGATGAGCTGCGCCTCGCTCTCGCGGTTGTCACCCTGATCGACGCCGTCGGTGCCACCGTCGCCGATGAAATGCTTCGGCGTGGCGAGCACGTGCTCGGCGTCGAGGAAATGGACCGTGTTCGGCGCGCCCTGCAGTCCGAGCACCATGGCACGGGTCAGCGCGGCGACCCGGTGCGGATCCTGCGAATAACTCTCGTACGTGCGACCCCAGCGCATGTCGCTCACGACCGCCACGGTCGGCCCGAAGGTCCAATCGAGCCCCACCGCACGCACTTCCTCAGCCGTGGCCCGTCCGATGCGCCGCACCAGGGCCGGGTCGTCCGCCGCACCCAGCCCGACGTTCTGCGGAAAGACGGTCGCGCCGTAAATGTCGTTCGCGCCGTGCACGGCATCCATGCCCCACATCACCGGGATGGGGCGCTTGACGCCCGGGACGCGCATCGAATCCAGATAAAACCGGTTCGCGAGCGATAACCACGCCTCGGGCGCGGCGGTGATCGCGCCGTTCGGTTTGGAGTTACCACCGTTGAGGATCGCCCCGACCGGCCAGCGCAGCAGATCCCGGGGTCGGATGCCGCTGATGTCGGCCTGGATCAGCTGGCCGACCTTCTGGCGCAGCGTCATCTGCGCGAGGATCCGCTCGACCCGACGCTCGAGGGCCGCAGAGTCTCGCTGGGCCGGATAGAGCACCGGCCAGCGCTCGGGATGCACCACAGCCCCGGCGGCGCTGGCGCTCGCGATGCCGCCCGCGCCGAGCACGAGGCCGATGCCTACGGCGAGCCGTGCGCCGCGTGCGCCGCCTCGATCCGATCCGGTTCTCATCATGTGCTGCCGCCCGCCCTCTGGATCCCGCCCTTTGGGGCGGCGTGACGTGAGAGGATACACGGCATGACAGCGCTGTCAATCTGGGCCTCGATGGCTCCCGGATCGACGGCTTAAAGGCGGATGCGCTCCCAGGCGCGTGAGCGCCAGCGCAGGAACAATGAGGTGCCGAGCAGCACCACATAAATGATCACGGCACTCCAACCGCCGCGCGCGCCCCAGCCGAACTGGGGCAAAAAGTCGAACCAGCCCTGTCCCGGAGCAAACGTGAAGGCATGAGCGAGCGGCAGAAAGACCAGCCAGCAGACCGGAAAGATCAGCGCCGCGGGCACCCGGACATCGCCCGCCCCGCGCAGGCACATGCTGCTGCCGAGGTTCAGACCGTCGAAGAACTGGTAGCCGGCCGCGAGCCACAGCAACTGCGTTCCGAGCCGCACGGCCGCTGCGGCATGCGGGTCGCCCGCCGCGGCGAACAGCGGCAGCAGCCAGGGCCCCGCGGCTGCCAACACCAGGCCGATCCCGCCCATCAGCACCGCCGCCAACAGGATCACGCGGGTGCCGAGACGAAGCGCCCAGGCCCGATCCCCGGCGCCAATCGACTGGCCGACCAGCGTCGCCGCAGCGGTCGCGATCCCGATCCCGGGCATGTAGGCCATGGACGTGAGCACGGTCACCATCTGCGTGGCGGCACCATCCACCATGCCGTAGCGCACCTGCATCATCTGAAAGACGGCAAAGCCGATCACGTCCGCCGCCGGCATCAGGCCGAGCGGGATTCCGAGCCGCAGCTGGCGGCGCACGCTGTGCCAGCGAGGCCGCCAAGTGAGATGAGAGCGGAACGCGCTGCGGATCGGGGCACGCAGGAACAGCACGAACCCGAACAGGAAACCCACCGCCTGCGCCGCGTTGCTCGCCCACGCGGACCCGGCGACGCCCCAGCCGAAGTGGAAAATGAACAGCGCGTTGAACAGGCCGTTGGCGATCGCAGCCGCTGCGGCGATCCCGAAGCTGACCCGGGTGCGGCCGATGCCGTTGAAGAAGCCCATCATGGCCCAGGCCGCCACCGCGAAGCAGGCGCCGCCGATGCGCGGCAGCCAGAACTGACCGGCGAGCCGGGCGATGCGCGGTGCGAAGCCGAACGGCAGCAGCAGCCAGTGCCCCGCGAACCCGAGCGCGACGCACACCGGAGTGATCCACAGCGTCAGCCACAACGCGGTCCAAGCGGCCTGCGCGGCACAGCGGAAGCGGCGCGCACCGTGGGCGTGCGAGGCCAGCGTCTGCACCGCCATACTCGAACCGCCGAGCACCAGAAGCACCCCGAGAATCAGCCACTGCACTGCACCGACGGCTGCCAGCGCCGCGGTGGAGATATGGCCGATGAACCACATGTCGGTGAGGTTCAGGACGACCTGAACGGCGCTGTTGACCATCAGCGGCAGGGCCAGCGCCCACACCGCGCGCAGGTCGATGTGCGTTCGACCGTCGCGGTCCCGTCGCTGCGCCGGCAGAGTCCGCGAGTCGCGGTGCACGTCAGCTCCAGTATCCATGCGTTCACTTGTGAGGAGGGCCCGCCATTCTCGCATGCGGCCCTTTACTCGGCGCCTGGGCCCGTGCACCGTATCGGCATGGCTGCCCGCAAGAAGACCCCCACGCCACGCGCCCGCGCCGCGCGCGGCAAAGGCGCCCCCGCGCGCCGCCGCGGCACCCTCGCGCCCGGCCAACAGGCCCGTGGCCTGAGCGGCGCCGAAACGGCCCTCACGCTCGAGAGCCCCGAAATCGCCGAGCTCAGCGCGCAGGTGCGCTCGCTCTCGGGCGCCCCGATCGGCGCGTACCGCGAACCGCTCAGCGGCCGACCGCTGCTGCTCGCCACCGTGCCGCTCGGCGCCCTGCAGCCCACCCCGTTCCAGCGGGATCTGTCCCCGACGCATACCCAACGGCTGGCGCGGCGCATCGGGGAGTCCGGCGCGTTCCTCGATCCGCTGATCGTCGTGCGCGGTGAGGAAGGTCGGCTCTGGACGCCGAACGGCCGCCATCGGCTGGCGGCAGCCAAGCTGCTCGGGCTGCGCCAGATCACGGTGTT
This sequence comes from Pseudomonadota bacterium, assembly GCA_028067895.1. Taxonomy (GTDB): domain Bacteria; phylum Pseudomonadota; class Gammaproteobacteria; order Steroidobacterales; family Steroidobacteraceae; genus 13-2-20CM-66-19. The sequence continues at coordinate 3,792 of JAPTUI010000286.1, forward strand.
GATCTCGCCGGACCCCGCCCTGGCCTACCGCATCCTCGCGCTGAACACCGAGAAGGCCCACAACCTGCGCGATCGCAGCCTCGAGGTGATCCGCATGGCCCGCAGCCTCGCGGCCGCCCGCGAGCGCGGCAGCGAGCAGCGCTGGGCCGAGCAGTTCGAGGCACCCGAGCTGCTCACGCTCGGGGTGCTGTACGAAACGTCGGGCCGATTCGCTGGCGGCGCGTACAGCGCCTTTCTGCGCAAGGTGGAGCGCTTCAGCGACCGGCCGCTCGCGCGCAGCCTGCGGGAACGGGAAGATTACGCGGCCCGTTTGCTCGGCATCGACGCGCAGGTCAAGCAGATCGTCGCCGGACTGCAGGCACGCGGCTTCCGCTCCCCGTACCTGCGCAACTACGTGGTCGCGCGCATCAACCCCGTACGGTGGGTGAAGCCACGCAAGACGCAGGCCGCATCGCTGATGCCCATCGGTCAGGCGCTGACGCGCATGGCCGCCGCGGCCCGCGCGTTCAAGCTCGAATCGGTCTCGCATCGCGACCTGGCGTGGATCGCCGTCGGGGCCGCCGCCGAGGAGTGAACCGGTCCCTCGCAGCCGCGAACCGCGAGGCCGGCGCGCTTCAGGACGGGACCCGCAGCACGTGGGCCTCAGCGCCGCGCCCGACCCGCACGTAGCGCGTTCCCACGGTGCGCGAACGGCCACTCGCCACCGTCACCATCCTGCCGAGCGGCAGCGCCTCGACATCCGCACGCGGTCGCGACACGAACAGCTCGGCATGGAAGCAGCCCTCGGCCTCGAGCCCACCGGTCTCGAGGCCGAGTCCCTCGAGCGTCGCGAGGCAACTGCTGAATTCGTTCAGATCGCGGAAGCGGCGCTGCACGAACGTCGCGCCGGCGAGCTTCTCGGTCACCAGCCCATACTCGCCGAGCGTCGCGGCGATCTTCTCGTAAGGAAACATGCGCAGCACGAACGAGACGATCCACGGTGGACGCTCGCTCGCCTCGAGCACCGCTGCGAACGTGCGCTCACTGACGTAACCGACGCAGCCAGTGGACAGTACGATGTCGGTGCCGCGCAGAGACTCCCGATCCTTCGGCCCCGGTGAACCGGTCTCGAAGTTGGCGATGACCCCGGCATCGAGCAGTCCGACCGACACCGCGTACCGCACCGCGGGTGCCGACACGTCGAGCCCGACGAAGCGCGCGCCGCCGACGTGCGGCCAGCTGCCGTAATAGTTGCGATCGAGCCGGGCCAGATCCTCCGGCTCCACGGCCGCCATGTCCGAATTGGCATAGCGCTGGCGCAACCGGCGGAACGTGAGCGGGAAGCGATGCACCGCAGCATTGATGCCGTACGAGCAGCCGACGTCGAGCACCGTGGGCGCCACCCCCGAGCGCCGTTCCCGGGCCCTGAGGATCTGGCGAATGATCGGCTGGGCGACGTCCGGGATCATGTAATCGAGCGCGCCGAGCACTGAGAAATACCCGCGCGGATCGGGTTGATCGTAAATATTGTCGAAGTTGGCCTTCGAGGCATTGAGCGTGGCGTACTGCGGCATGCGGTTCTCCTTGGCGATCGATCGTGCGGTGCCGGCGCCGATCGACTGTCGGATGAAGCGCCGACCGTTCCCTCGAGTCGCGCGACAGCCCGCATCTTAATATATTTGCCAGAATGTATTAGCATAATAGATCGCAGCGCGTCCGCAGACGCAGCCGCATCTACTCGACGATGAAGAATTCGCCGGCGGCCGCCGGCGCGGCTTGACGCATCTCACCGAGCAGTAGCGCAAGGCTGCGCGAGAGCTTGTCCAGATCGCGTGCCGCGAGCCGTCGCAGCGCATCGACCAGCAGGCCACTGCAGGGCTGCGGGGCGCGCGCCAGAAGACGGGCGCCTTCGGCCGTGACGTGCAGATGCACGATGCGCTGATCGGCGCGATCGCGCGCGCGGCGCATCAGACGGCGTGCGACGAGCGCATTGACGAGGTTGCTCGCGGTGGTCTGGTGCAGCGCCAGACGCGCGGCGAGCGCGTTGACGGTGATCCCCTCGGCATGCGCCACTTCGTCGAGCGCCCAGAGCTGCGAGCCGGAGATTCCGGCGGCACGCCTGACGCGCGCATCGTGCTGCCGGGCTGAGCCGACCACGGTGCGCAGATTCTCAAGTGCACGCAGTTCAGCGGCGGCGCGCGGCGCGCCGGCGGCACCGCGGCGCGCGATTTTTCTGGGAGAACGTGCTGGCAAGCGGACAACCCAACGGCGCGCGGCGCGGTGTGCGCCTCATCCGCACAAGGGTAGCCCGCCGGCCTGCGGCGCACAACGCCCTGGCGGGCCGCGTTGCCAGATTCGACAGTTGCGTTACTCTTACGACCGTGAAACATCTGCACATGCTCATCCTGTTGCCCCTCCTGCGCAGCGCACCAGTCGATCTGCTGCAGGGCGCGGCCACCGCGCTGATCCTGCTCGGCGCGACTCTGCTCGCGCGACGCATCGCGGCGCATTACTTCCGGCGCGCGCACGCGGCCGGACGCACCGACCTGATGGAGCTCGCCGTCGAGCTGGTCAGCCGCACCCAGAAGATCTTTCTGGTGGTCGTGTCGGTCTTTGTCGGCCTGCAGTTCCTGCACCTGCCCCCGCGCGGCCGCGAGCTGATCGACTCGACCGTCACCCTGGTGTCGTTCTGGCAGCTCGGGGTATGGGGGAGCGTCGCGGTGAGCTGGTGGCTCGAGCGCAGCCGGCGCGGCCAGCGCGGCGATGACCGCGCCGCGGCCAGCTCCCTCGCGGTGGTCGCCTTCATCGCCAAGGCGGTGGTCTGGGTGATGGTGGCGCTGATGGCGCTGGAGAATCTGGGGGTGAACATCACCACCCTGGTCGCCGGCCTCGGCGTCGGCGGCGTGGCGGTCGCGCTCGCCCTGCAGAACATTCTGGGGGACCTGTTCGCCTCGCTGTCGATCACGTTCGACCAGCCGTTCTTCGTCGGGGATTCCGTCGCTGTGGATGCCTTCAGCGGTACCGTCGAGCACATCGGCATCAAGAGCACTCGACTGCAGAGCATCAGCGGCGAGGAAATCGTCATCTCCAATGCCGACCTGCTCAAGAGCCGGCTGCGCAATTACGGACGCATGGTCGAGCGGCGGGTGCTGTTCACCGTCGGGGTGACCTATGAGACGCCGATGGAGATACTTGAGCAGATCCCCGCCATTATCCGCGGCATCATCGAGGCAGTCCCCGACACCCGTTTCGGCCGCAGCCACTTCTCGGCGCACGGCGCGGTGTCGCTCGACTTCGAGACGGTGTACTACGTGCTGAACGCGGACTACACGCGCCACATGGATATCCAGCAGGAGATTCATCTTAAGCTGCACCGGGAATTCACGCGGCTCGGGGTGGAATTCGCCTACCCGACACAGCGGCTGATCATGGAGCGGGCCATCGCGGCGCGCCCGGAAGCCGCGCCGGCCGACGTCTAGTGCGCGGCAGTCGGGAAATAAATTTTCCTCAAACCGCCGAAATCGGCCCCGGCGGCATTGACCCGCAGACACAGACGGATATGATCGGAATCATATTGGCGGTCTAGACCGTTTCCGCTGCCCGGCTCCTTCACTGTGAGAGCGACGGGGCGCGGCGCGATCCGCCTCATTCATCTTGAGTCATGCGGGAGCCACCGGCGATACGCATGCCCCTGACCCCAGGGGTGGCCGCCGGTGCGATGGAGCGCGCACCCGCGAACGTTGCCCTGTAGCTCGCCGTGTCGGCGGGCGGCCGGCGTGGCGGCC
>JAPTUI010000148.1 GCA_028067895.1 Pseudomonadota bacterium
CCAGCGACATGGCGATCAGGACAACGCCAGCAAGTCTGTCAATCATAGCTCACCCGCCTGCAACGTCGGAGCGCTCCACGGCGTGCCTCGACCCGGAGCATGTGCGGGAGGTTCATCAGCACCCTGCGGCGCTCAGCTCGAGCGAACCTGCGGGCCCAGCCAGCGTGCTGTTTTCTCATCAGAACCGCGCCGCGTGCATGGCGGTCGCTACCGTGTGCGTTGGCTTCACGCCGCCTCCAGACTTGAGACCGTCGATGATCGCCTCGCGAACAGTCTGGTAGAGCTGCTGATAGTCGCGCCGGTGGTGCTGCTCAGTCTCTACGATGCCGGTCACGAGCCGCGAGAGTGTGTTCACGTTCGAGATGTTCAGCCGCTGGTCCGGCTTATCGTGCATCCAGTGCGATACAGCATTGACGTTGCTCGCGAGGTGCGGCGCGTTGCGGCCTTCGTACTTAGACATGATCGATCGGATCGTGTCGAGATGGTACCCGGCGACAGTCTTGGCAATTGCCTGAATACCGGCCGCTACGCTTGGGAATGCTTCGTAATAGCGCTTGCCGTTCAGTATCGGGTCGATGTCGCCCCAATTGTTATGCTTGCGCCAGGACGCGGAGTTTTTGTAATAGCGCCCAAATGCTCCTTTAGGTAATGGCAGGTCGCCATTACCGAGCGATGGCGAGTACAGCAGTCCGCCGATAGCCAGTCCGGCAGTGCTGAGTAAGCCAAGTCCGGTGGCGCCGGCGGCATCAACCACGCCAGCGCTATCATCGGCGACGGTGGCCGCTGCCTTGCCGCCATCTCCAAACAGCGATCCAATCCACTTGCCGGTCTTGTAGAGCTTGCTTCCGGCCCACAACGCTGCGGCACCATAGACGGTGGCCTTAACAGCATCTTTATGCTTTGCGGCATCTTCTGCGAATCCGCCCAGTACCTTCGACAACTTCAGCGTTTCGAGGGCCAGCGTGTCAACACTGTTCGCGAATGTTACGACACTTTGTTTGAACTGTGCGCTGCCGAGGTACGTTGCAACGTCCTCGATGTCAGTTGAAAACGTCTTGATAAATGTGTTGAAAGACTTCGTGGTGATGAATGTGTTGATGAAACCCTCAACCTTCTTCGACAGCACGCTAATGGCCGGCGCCAGCTTAACCAAGTGATTGATCAGGTCGTTGCGAATCGCAATGCCCGCCTGGTCGAGCTGCACCTTGAGATTGGTCCACGCGGTTGCGGTCTTGTTCGATATCTGGTCCTGCCGAGCGGCGATGTCGGCGCGGCGCATGGACGAGACGAGCTCGGATTGTGGCGCGTTAGCGAGCCGGCGAACGTCCTCCAAGTTCAGGCCGAGAGACTGCACCTTGAGCGCCTTCAGTATTGCCTCTATCGGCACATTCGGCGAGTTCTTACGCTCATGAAGATAGAGCGTTCGCGCACGCTCAATGACGTCCTCGGCGAACTTCATGCGGTTCAAATTCGGATTGTCGTACTGCGCCGGGCTGAACCCCATTGCCGCGAGTGCCGCCATACCCTCGGGCGTTCGGCGCGCGTTCATGATCGCTTGCAAGGTGCCCTGAGGGTTCGACAGGTACGGCTGCATGTACGTCTTGAACGCCTGTACTTGGCCGATCTTCATGCCGAGGCCGCGCGCGGACTTCTGCTGGCTCATCGCGGAATTGGCCAGTTCGTCGATCCCGAAGAGGCCGCCAAACAAGCCGATGCCGCCGGCTGCGAGTGCGAACTTACCGAATTTTAGGCCGAATCCTGCGACCCTCTCGAGGCCGCGTTCGACCGATTTCAAGCCGCGCTCAAACTTGTCGAGACGCTTACCGCTCTCGCCGATGTGTCCGCTGACTGCGGCCCAAGTCTTCGCCATCTTCTCGGACGAGCCATGCGCGCGGCCAATCGCCTTATCCAGCGCCTCTACACTCGCGCGCGGCTTCTTCGTGTCTACATCAAAGGTTTTCCAGACATCATTGAGCTTGTCGGCATCGACTTTGAATTGTTCGAAGACCTCGACAAACTTCTTGAACTTCTCATCGTGGATGTCAATGTCAAGGATACTTTTCGGCATGGCCTACTCCAGGAGGAGAGAAGGCCGGACTCTCGTGCCGGCAGGCGGCCAACTCAACAGAGTACTCTGCATTTTCGTGTCGCTGGCTGCCGGTGTTATGCGTCACCGCCGGCTGGACGGACAGCGGGATCTGAGGTCCGCTGCCTGGAGTCACGGGTTGCCATCCCGCAGCCGACGCAGGCGCTCGACTTCGGCGCGAATTTCGGCCTGCGGCGGTTCGTCTAGTATGTCTGGGAGCTTGCACAGCGCCACAACGTCGCGCGGCACGGAGCCATTGGGTGTGCGATATGCCTTGTGCCGCGCTGCCACGTAACGCAACGTGTTCACCTCATTCTGAAACGCGGTGGCGGTCGCGACGGCGCGCTGTACCTCGGGGACTTTGTTGGTCAACTCTGACATGCGAACCTGCCATGCCAGCGCGTCGATTTGTTCGGTGCAATTCGCGACGGCCTGCTGCGCCTCGGACAGACGGCGTTTCAAGGCCGGCAGTGCGGCCGAGGCGGCTGCCTGAGTGCGCTCTGCCTCGACTAGCGCGTGCTCGGCGGCGGCAACTGCGGCGGATAACTTCGGGTCAGCGGCCGTGATGCCTGATTCCATGCGGCGCTTGCGGTCTGTCGCGTCCGCAGTCTGCGCCGCTTCGAGCGCGGCTTGCGCCGGAGCCACAAGGTCGAGCGACCCTTCAGCGGTATGTAGCCGCTCCTGCGCCTCCTGCAGCTCGCGCTCAAGCGCCGGCTTGCTCGCGATCAGCCTGCGGATTTCAGTGCGCAAGTTTTTGGCGTTGTCAGCCGGCACGAGCCAGCCGCTCAACCGTTCGGTCAATGCGCCAATCATCGCGTCGGCTCCGTGACCGGGTTTCTGTTGATTCGCACCTTCGCACCCTGAGCCATAAACGGCGCGAGCCAGGTGGCCGGGTCGCCATAATATTCAGTCATCTGGTGTCCAGTGTTCGAGTCCTTATAACTATGCGCGCGCAACTCACCTGTAGGTATCACGTTAGGTCGGCGTGCAGCGTCGAGCGCGTCCTGATAGATCCGAGTCTCGGCCAGCTCGAGCGCGGCATCAGGCAATCCGTCCATGTTTGTACAGCGTAACGGCTGGCAAAAGTCTTTGAGTCCATCCGCGAGTCTTTTGCGATACGACGTCGGCGTCTCGCCAGGGAGATATTCCGGCACCGTGCGCGCGTGCATCGAGTACGCGCCGTCAGCGCGCGAACGAGCAGCCGCGATCTGATTGCGCTCCTCGGGGGTGAGCGTGCGCGAGAGCTTGTTAAAAAACGCGTGAGTCTGGCGGAGCAAAGCGTCAGCGCGCTGGCCGTTCGTGTTCATGTTGACAACGCCGTTTTCCAACTCAGCACCAAACGCGTCCGGCGCGGCTCGCCGTTCGCCGGAGGTTGTTAAGTTTATTCGGCCAGCGGCCAGGTCCGGGTTGCGGCGCGGCGGGTCGGCCTGCCGCTGGCGCGGTAGCGTGTGTGTTTCTTGTGCGCCATGGGTGTCGTACGTGTCGCTGCGCCGGCTTTGTTCGTAACGGTCGATTCGATCGGTCAGCGATTTGACCATTTGCGTAAGGCCGTCGACCCAGCCGGGTGTTGCTTGTGCGGTTGCGGGCATTGTCAGATTCCTATTCGGCGCCGGCTGGCGCGGTGGTCGAGGGTTGCGGATTGGAGCGGCGCAGCACGGCGTCTAACAGAACGGCTACGGCGTTGCTTCGGCTGCGGCGCTCTGCAGCGGCGAACGCATCGAGCCGCTGGCGGGTCTGCGGGGGCAAGCTGAGCGTCACTCGTGCGGCGGTGGTTTGCGACTTCATACCAGCGAGTATTGCATGTGAGTACGTATGAATGAATCGGAACGTTTCCAACTCAAAACAGCGCCATGGCCCGTATCGCTCGGTACTCGGCCTCGCTGCGGTCAGGTGGGACTGACGCCATCAGCTCGAGCAGCAGGCCGGCGCCATCGGTGTGAGTGCGCAGGAATCGAGCGATCTCGAGCTCCAAGGTGAGGCAGTCGAGGTCGCTGCAGGACCATTCGGTAACGTCTGGGGTCATGTCAACCTCGTCAGTGCGCGGGGGTCTTGGGGCTTCGGCCGAAAGCCGCGCAGGAGTCCGCCAGGCGGCAGCCAGTTCAAGTTGTGCCCGAACCTGCGCTGGCGCTCGAGTTCGGCGGCGTAATCACGCTCCCATTCCGCGAGCCGCACCTCATAGGCTGCAACCGCGGCGGCGAGCCGCTCGGCTCGGCTCGGTAGGTGCTGCTGCGGCGGGAGGCTGGCGGCGGCGGCCGACCCTGCCGGGCCGCGCAGCTCGTGCGGCGACTGGCGAGAGGATTCGGCGATCATGCGCTCGACCGCGGCATCGTCATTCAGCGCGACGAGCACCCCGGCACACAGAGCTGCGACACACGCACTCGGCGTCGGGGGTTCACCGCCAAACGCACAGACTTGAGCCATGAAGTGATTGCGCGTCACACCATTGAACGCCACCGTTTTGTCGTACGCATCGGATAAGAGCTTCACGGCACCCCCGCCCACAAATCGAGCAGCGAGCGCGGCACGCTCCTGCAAGTTGACCGGCAACGACTTCATCGAGTCGGTCATATCGGCCACGAGCAGCCGGTGCGCAACAGCCAGCTCGAACAGCGCCGATCCGGCCGGGGAGGTGCGCTCTGCCCATATGCCATAGTTTGCAGCCTGCAACGCTGCTGCCCACGCTCCGAGCCTGCGGGCGACGTTCTCTATCCATACCCCCGATAGCAGTGCGCCATCCGGCGCCGTGATCTCCCAATCGACAATCATCAGCGGAGCGTCGGGCAGCCGACACTTGGCGAAGTACACGGCGACCACCGCAGCACCGTCAGCAGTCGCATCTGGTGGGGTGCCGATCACACAGAACACAAGCGTGGGCGGCTTGGTCAGGCTGGCAGGCTTGCCGCCCACAAGGAAGTGTTTCTCCCGAAATAACTTGCCGACCGGAGCATTGAGCATCAGCTCATGGACAGCCCAGCAGAGCGCATCGAGACGGTCGGGGCTCGATGAACCGCGGGAGCCGTCATAGGTGGTGAGCTGATCCTCGAGCGGGCCAAATACCCCAACGTGATGCACGCGCCCTTGTTCGTAGAGTGCGCTCACGGGCTCGGCGCGAGTGATCTTGCCACGCGCGGCATGAACGCCACGGTACGGAATCGACGGGTCAACCGACCGCAGGGTTTTCTCGACCAAATCGCCGCCTTGGTTTGTTTCCGCCACGATGCGGTCAGCGCAGTACCGTCGATAGAGCTGTATGGCCTTGCGCGCCCATTCCTCGGGAGGGTAGCGGCCACTCGCATCGTCGAGCAGGTAGCACATGTCATCGGCACCGAGGGCGGCAACGATCAGGCCGGTTTCGTCACTGTCAGGGCCAAAGGTGACGGCGGGATCGACTGCAACGACAACGCGCTCAAGGCGCTCCGGCGCACGGGACACGCGCAGTTCCTCGATGCGCTCGAGGTGCCAGAGCGCACCCGGCACGTCGGTCAGCAGCTCGGCGTCGATTTCCTGCCGGCCGAGGCGAGTGCCGGCGTACTTCGAGAGAATCTGCTGGAAAAACTGCGGCGCCAGGTTGTCGCGATTGGCGTAGCTGCTCGACCGGGTAACGACGACATCTTGCCCCTCGCGGGCGAGGAGCGCCTTGAACGGCTTGATCGGCCGCGGGGTCGTCGTTATGAGCGCTCGCGGGTCTTTGCCGAGGCGCAAGCCCATGTAGGCCATGTCGAGCACGTCCTGCGCCGTTCGCATGGCGCACAGCTCGTCGATCCAAAGCGTGTCGCACTGCGGACCTCTCAGTCGGTCCGGTTCATCACTCGAGAACAACAGCGCCTGAGCGCCGGATGGCCACATCACCTTGCGGAGCGATGGCTGATAGACCGGCCGCATGTGCGATGGCGCAATCGTCAGGATGCCGGCCGGCCCCTCGAGCAACACGTCCCGGGCATCGCCGGCCGTCGGTGCGACCAGGTGGATGTATCGGCCAGCGCCGGACTCAACGCGCTCCTGAATCCATTCCGCGCCTGAGCGAGTCTTGCCGGCGCCTCGGCCGCCGCAGAATATCCAGGTAGTCCAATTTCCCGCGGGGGCGAGCTGCTCAGGCCGAGCGGTGAGGCGCCAGGCCCCCTTGAGCGCTTCGGCGAATGAGGCATGGATATCAGGTTGATCGGTCACGGCATGTGCTCCAGGACGTGGCGCGCCGGTGCGCTTGGGGCATCGATGCGCTGGAATTCTGCAATGACGGCGGCGGCGGCCTCGGGGAACCGTGAGAGAACCCGCAGCAGGTTCGACCTGAATCGCTCGAATTCGGGATTGGCGATCAGGTTGATCTGCACGTTGTTCTGCACCAGCGGGCTCGAGGCCAGCTCGCCGGTCAGGCGCGCGGTGGCGCTGATCGAGTCGGTCAGGCGGCCGGAAATGCGGTCCAGCGTCACGGCATCGCCAGCCTCGGCGGCGGCGGCATAGGTCGCCCAGAGCGGCGCACGCACGGCTTTGTGCAGGTCGAGCACGCTCTCGGCTTCCTCGCCGATCTTGGCACCGAGCGACTGCAGGGCAGCCGGGCCGGCAACGAGGGCGGCCTTGCGCTCGGCCGATACGTGGCCAGACCAGTGCCGGCCGACGGAATCCTTGCTCAGATTGAACTTGCGAGCGGTGGCGTTCTGCCCGGCGCCCGAGGCGAGCAGCAGCTCGATCCGCGCCACTTCAGGGTGTGTGCAGACTTTGCAGGGGCCTCGGCGTCCTTTGACTGCGGGCAAGCGGGATACTCCAAGGGTGCGCCAAATCGGCGCACCTATCACGGTCATCATAGTGCCCTGGTTGTGTCAGATAAATTGGAAGGATTCCGACCTTTCAACTCAACATCCAACGCCTCGATGTCGGCCTGCAGCCTGACATACGTCATGTGCCACGCAACGGCGCTTTTCTGGAGATTAATGCCACGCTGGCGCAATAGCTCTTGGATAGCCTTGATCGTCAGCGGCCGGGCGAGCGGGCAGCGCTCGGCGTGTTCGAGCAGTAACTGCCGGATCAGCTCGCGGGTCCGAGCGGCGCGGGCGACTGCGTGGCGGTTTCGAGGGCGGTCAGAAGGGGATGGTGTCATCGAAAGGTACCTCCGGTTGCTGGTGGTTCCCGGCCTTGACTGGCAGATCATCATCGGGTGATCGCTCGGTGGGTCGTTCAACACGTTCGCCGGCCACGGCTTTGCGCTTGCGGGCGATGTGGTACGGGCTCAAGACCGCATGCGCGAGCAGGTCGAGCGACGGCCTCGGTTCGCCGCCGTCCCGCGGCTGGTAAACCTTCGGGGTGAGCTCGCCGGCCAAGGCCACGGCATCGCCATCGGCGAGCGCCAGGAGCGCGGTGACGGCCGACTCGGCGAAGACGATCACCGACACGAATATTGCGGTGCCGTCCTTCGTCTGGGTGCGCACCGTGCAGGTGACGAATGGCGAGCCGTTTTTGCTCGTGCGTT
>JAPTUI010000671.1:0-7218 GCA_028067895.1 Pseudomonadota bacterium
CACGAGGGGGCGCACTGGGGCCCCGAGGTGGTCCGCACGCCCGCGGGCTTCAAGGACGCCTACCGCCGGTTCGCCGAGGGCGGCTGGCCGCAGCTCGGCGCCGACCCGCGCTTCGGGGGACAGCCGGTACCGCAGGCCCTGAGCAATGCCGTGCAGGAGATCCTGGCCTCGGCGAACCTGGCGTTCAAGCTCTGCCCGATGCTCACCCACGGCGCGGTGCATGCGTTGTCGGTGTGCGCCTCGCCGGAGCAGCAACAGCGCTATCTGCCGAAGATGATCAGCGGCGAGTGGACCGGCACGATGGTGTTGACCGAGCCGCAGGCCGGCTCGGATCTGGCGCAGATCCGCACCCGCGCGGTGCCCGAGGGCGATCACTTCCGGCTGTTCGGCCAGAAGATCTTCATCACCTGGGGCGAGCACGATCTGACCGAGAACACCATCCACATGGTGCTCGCCCGCATCGAGGGCGCACCCGCCGGAGTCAAGGGCATCTCGCTGTTCATCGTGCCGAAGGTGCTGATCGGTTCCGATGGATCGCTCGGGGAGCGCAACGAGGTGCGCTGCGCGTCGATCGAGCACAAGCTCGGCATTCACGCCAGCCCGACCTGCGTGATGGAGTATGGCCACGAGCGCGGCGCCGTCGGTTATCTGGTCGGGGAGGCGAACCACGGCCTGGAATACATGTTCGTCATGATGAACACCGCACGGCTCGCCGTCGGAGTCGAAGGCTACGCCGTGGGCGAGCGCGCCTTCCAGCGGGCCGTGGAATACGCCCGCACGCGCGTGCAGGGCAAGCCGCCGGGCGCGGCCGGCGCCGCGGCGGCGCCGATCATCGAACACCCTGATGTGCGGCGCATGCTGCTCACCATGAAGTCCTGCACCGAGGCGTCGCGGGCGCTCGCCCTGTACGCCGGTCTGCAGCTCGACCTGGGCGCCCATCACCCGGATGAGACCGCACGCCGCACCGCGCTCGAGCGCGGTGAGCTGCTCATCCCGATCGTCAAGGGCTGGTGCACCGAGACGGGCAATGAGACCGCGGCGCTCGGCGTGCAGGTGCACGGCGGCATGGGCTTCGTGGAGGAGACGGGCGCGGCGCAGTACGTGCGCGACGTGCGCATCACGACGATCTACGAGGGCACCACGGGCATCCAGTCGAACGACCTGTTGGGCCGCAAGCTCGCCCGGGACCGCGGCGCAGCCATGGCGAGATTGCTCACGGACATGACCGCCGAGCTGCGCGCACTCGAGACTCCCGCGCCCGCAGTCGCCGAGACTCGCGAGGCGGTGCTGCAAGCGGTGACACTGCTGCAGCGCGCCACGCGCTCGCTCCTCGAGGCCATGGCGGCGGATCCGGCGCGCGGGTTCGCCGTTTCCGTGCCCTACCTGAAACTCTGCGGCGTCGTGGTCGGCGGCTGGCTGCTCGCGAAGTCCGCGGCGATCGCCGCCGCGGGGCTCGACGGGGCCGACCGTGCCTTCTACGAAGGGAAAATCCGCTCGGCGCACTTTTATGCCCGGCAGGTCCTGCCGCAGGCGCTGGGGCTCGCCCAGATCGTCGAGGGGGGCGCCGAGAGCGTGCTGGCGACGGCCGCCGAGCACCTCTGAGCGCTTCGGCGCTCAGCCGGACCGCGGCACACGCAGCCGTAAGGGCGGCGGCTCGTTGAGCCGGTCGAGAAATGCCTGGCGCTGGCGCGCACTGAGCCGCGCCCAGTGCAGTTTGCCGGCCGGCAGCGCGGCAAGCTCGGCATCACTGATCTCGCCCCGCGCCCGTGCCCGACTCGACCAGCGTGCCGGCAGGCGCGTGGTGACACCGAATCTCAGCAGATCGACGACCGCCGCGGCCACCGGGCCGTCCAGGGTCAGGTCGCTGTGCGCCGCCGGCGTGTAGTAGGCCTGCATGCCCGGCGGCGCCGCGCTCTCGGCCGGAACGGTTCCGTCGCCCCCGCGCGTGACCGTGTACCGGAAGCCGTCCGCGCCGCGCACGGCCGCGGTCACCGTCCGGCGACCGATGCCGGCGATCACCGCGAGCCGCTCATCCGGCGCCGGCAGCGCCCGATGAAAGCGGCGGGCCCGCTCGAGCAGTGCCGGCCGCGGCGCGGGCCCGCCGTCCGGCCAGTGCCGAGGATCCGTCAGGTCGAGCCCGTCGGCCGCCGCGGGCAACATCTGGTAGAGGCTCGGAAATGCCCCGAAGATGCGCTCGGCCAGCTCACCGGCGGAACGCCCCGGATCGAGGCGCGCGAGGTTGCGCACCACCGCGTACGTGCCACGCAGTGCCTGCAGGGGTGAGAACGCGCCGAAGTTCGGCGTGCCGAGCAGAACGGCGCGCGTGACGTGCGCCGTCCCCTCCTGGGCGAGCGCGATGCGGCTGACGAGACCGCCCATGCTGTGCGCCACGATCGCGGTCGGACGCGGCGCGTGTTCACGCAGCCGTGCGGCGAGCGACTCCCCGAGCGTGACGATGTCTTCGCGCCAATCATAGGCGTACAGCGTGACGGGAAACCCCGCCGCGCGCAGTCGCAGTTTGAGTTTCAGGTGCGAGTACAACACCGCCCCGAGCGGCTCGAGCGGCGCGCCGGAGTGCGGATCGAGGAGCGCGAGGCGTCCGGCCTGGATATCCAACGGGTCGAGCCACACCACATCATCCGGCAGCGGCGCGCGCCGGCGCAGTCCGAGCAGCGAGCCGAGAATGCCCGGCACGACGAACACGTGCGGCAGCGCTAGGTCGATCGGGCACTCGGCCGCGGCGGCCGCGAGCTCGACGAGCTCGCGGTATTCGCCGAGCCCGAAGTACGCCTCGAGCGCCGCGCGCTGAGCGCCGGAGCGCAGCAGCTGCTCGACCGCCGCATCGCTGAGGCCTAGGCGGTCGTAGGGCGTAACGTGGTCTGTGACTGCGGCAACTCGGCTCACGGTGAATCGATTATGCCATCCGGATGCGTCGCTCAGCGCGCATCGAGGTGCCCCGTGCGCTCGATGCGCTCGCCGATGAGGTCGCAGACCGCTTCGATCGCCGGTCGGCGCGCGCTCGTCTTGCGCCACACGGCGCCCACACGCCGGCTCGGCACCGGTTTGGCGAAGGGCAGCACACAGGTGCCGCGCGCATTGCCGTACGCGCCCTCGGTGGCCAGTTGCGGCAGCAGCGTGATGCCCGCGCCCGTGGCCACCATCTGGCGCAACGTCTCGAGGCTGGTGGCACTGAAGTCCTGACGCTCCCCGAGACCGGCCCGGCTGCACACCGCCAGCGCCTGATCGCGCAGGCAGTGGCCTTCCTCGAGCAGCAGCAGCGACTGCCCCTCCAGATCGCTCATCGCCACGCGCGCTCGCCGGGCGAGCGCGTGCCGGTCGGGCACGAGCACCTTGAACGGCTCGCTGTACAGTTCGCGCGCCTCGAGGCCGTCGAGATCGACCGGCAGCGCGAGGATGCCCATGTCCAGCTCGCCGGTCTTCAGCCGCTCCAACATCGGCGCAGTCTGGTATTCATGCAGGTGCAGCTCCAGGCGCGAGAGCGCCCGCTGCAGGGGCCGCGCGATGTGCGGCAGCAGGTACGGTCCGATGGTCGGCAGCAGCGCCACGCGCAGCACGCCGGCGAGCGGATCGCGGTGCGAGCGGGCGAGCGTCGCGACTTCCTCGCACGCCTCGAGAATCCGCCGCGCGCGCGCCACGATCTGCTCGCCGGCGTCGGTGACCGCCACGTTGTTCGGCTGGCGCTCGATGAGCTGCACGCCGAGGGACTGCTCGAGCTTCTTCAGCTGCGCCGAGAGCGTCGGCTGGCTGACGAAGCAGCGCTCGGCCGCCCGACCGAAGTGGCGGGTGTCGGCCACCGCCACCAGATAGCGCAGGTCTTTCAGCTTGATGTCCGGCACGGTGAAACTCCGGGGGTTCTGCACGATTTACGTCATCTATCAGAATTATACAATCAATCGATTGGATCAATGAAAGACCGACCCGCATGATGCCGCCCATCCCCGCCGGGGAATCCCAAGCACCCCTCATCCAGGAGCGAGCGACATGTTATCGATCGGCCAGCGTTTTCCGGAGTTCTCCCTCACCGGCGTCGTCTCCAACGACGTCAGCAACGCCTTCCAGACCTTCACGGGCCAGAGTTTCCCGGGTAAGTGGCTCGTGGTCTTTTTCTGGCCGAAGGACTTCACCTTCGTCTGCCCGACCGAGATTGCCGCCTTCGGCCAGCTCGACAAGGCGTTCCAGGAGCGTGACGCCCAGGTGCTCGGCGCGAGCATCGACAGCGAGTTCGTCCATCTGGCGTGGCGCAGCGAGAAGCAGGAACTGCGCACCCTGCCGTTCCCCATGCTCTCGGACATCAAGCGTCAGCTGTCGATGCGCCTCGGCATCCTCGACGCCGAGGCCGGCGTCGCCCAGCGCGCAACCTTCATCGTTGATCCGCAGGGCGTCATCCGCTTCGTCTACGTCACCGACCTGAACGTCGGACGCAGCCCGGAGGAAGTGCTGCGCGTCCTCGATGCGCTGCAGACCGACGAGCTGTGCCCGTGCAACTGGAAGCAGGGCGAGGCGACGATCAAGGTGGCCTGAAAGGGCGCAGAGGAGACGGTCATGAATACACTCGATGCGATTCGCGAGGCGCTGCCGGAATATGCACGCGACCTGAAACTGAACCTCTCGAGCGTCCTCAGCCCGGCGGGCGCCCCCGGGCTCACCGAGACGCAGATCTGGGCGATCGGACTGGCCTCGGCCGCCGCATCGCGCAATCGGCGCCTGCTCGCAGCGCTCGACGTGCTGGCCGCGGCGCATCTCGATGCCGCGCAGCGCAATGCTGCACACGCGGCGGCGGCGATCATGGGCATGAACAACGTGTACTACCGGTTCACGCACCTGGTGGAAGACAGCGAGTACGCCACCCTGCCGGCGCGCCTGCGGATGAATGTGATCGGCAATCCCGGGATCGCCAAAGCGGACTTCGAGCTGCTCTCGCTCGCCGTGTCGGCCATCAACGGGTGCGGGGCGTGCATCGTGGCGCACGAACGCCAGGTTCGCCAGCACGGCCTCGGCCGCGAGGCGGTCCAGAGCGCCGTGCGGATCGCGGCCACGGTGCATGCCGTGGCGCGGGTGCTCGAGAACCTGCCGGAGGCCGACGGCGCACAGGAGGCGCGCGCCGCGTGAGCCCCCCCGAGCCCTCCTGCGCCCGAAGGCAGGAGGGCTCGATCCGGCTCAGAAAATGAACGGGATGAGCATGCGCGTGCGCGCCTTGTAGGCCGCGTACGCCTCGGGAAACTGCTCGGCCATCATGCGCTCCTCGGCGCGGGCGCTGTAGAGGAAGTACGCGAAGAACAGCACCAGCGCCCATCCCCACATCGGCTCGAGCGCAACCGTTGAGCCGAGCAGTGCGAGCAGAATGCCGGTGTAGATGGGGTGACGCACGTACGCGTACGGACCGCGGGTCACGAGTTCATGTCCGGCGCGCAGGGACATCGGCATGCCCCAGTTGCGGCCGAGGTGAACACGGGCCCAGACGGCAAATCCCAACCCGAGTGCAACCAACATCGCACCGCTCCACTGGCGCCCCGGGCCCGGCGCGGCGCCGAGCGGCCCGCCGCCCCCGCTGTGCAGCCGCACGCCGACCAGCAGCGCGATGATCGCGAGCCGCGCGACCCAGGCTTTCCACGGCGCATGGGTGCTGGTGCGTTTGTTGAACTGCGCCGCGACCAGCCAGATCGCGACGAACGCGAGCCACAGACCGTCGATCACGTGCGCCACGGGGGTCATCGGGACGGCTCAGTCGCGGAAGTTGTTGAACTGCAGCGGCACGGACACCTTCGCGCCACGCAGCAGCGCGATCGCCGCCTGCAGATCGTCCCGCTGCTTGCCCGTGACGCGCACCTTCTCGCCCTGCAGGCTGCCCTGCACCTTCAGCTTCGAGTCCTTCAGCAGCCGCATGACCTGCTTGCCCGTCTCGGCGTCGATCCCCTGCTTCAGGTGCACCTCCTGGCGCGCCGAGGACAGGGTGGTCACCGGATCTTTCGCCTCGAGGCAGGCCAGGTCCACGCCGCGCTTGGCGAGGCGCAGCTTGAGAATCTCCAGCATCTGCTTGAGCTGAAAATCCACCTCCGCCTGCAGCGTCACCACGAGCGCCTCGAGTTCGAAGCGCGCGCCGGTGTCCTTGAAGTCGAACCGCTGGGTGAGTTCACGGTTGGCCTGGTCGACCGCGTTGGCGACCTCGTGAGCATCGACCTCCGAGACCACATCGAAAGAGGGCATGGCGGGCCACCGCAGACTGACCGAACGGGCGGCTATTGTATCGCGCGCAGCGGTGGTGATAGGCTCAGAGGCATGCTTCAGCTGCACCCGACCAACCTGCACTGGTGGTGGCGCACTCCCGATCCGGAGTGGGCCGCGGGCTGCTGAGTTTTTTTCCGCACAAGACAGCCGCAAGAATCGACAAAACCCATTCCGGACAGCCTCCGGAGTGGGTTTTTTTACGCCCGAGTGTTTTGGAGAACGCGTTGAAGCAGCCATTTGACATCCCTGGGGATCTGGACACGCCGGTCTCGGCGTTCATGAAGCTCGGTGCCTTTGCTCCGCACTTCCTGCTCGAGAGCGTCGAGGGCGGGGAGCGCCTCGGGCGGTATTCGTTCATCGGCTTCGGCGCAGCGCTCAGCGTGCGCCTGACCCAGGAGGGCCTTGAGATCGGCGCCGAGCGCCGGCCGGTGCCGCGCAGCGCCGCGGAACTGCTCGAGGGCCTGCGCAGCGCCCTCGGGCGCACCGCCGTGCCCGGCCCTGAGCTGCCCGGCGTGCCGCTCGCCGGCGGGCTGGTCGGCTACGCCGCGTATGACGTGGTGCGCTTCTTCGAGCGCCTGGCGGTGCCGACCGGGAAGCACTCCGACGTGCCGGCGCTGCACTACGTCGCGCCGAGCTCCCTGCTGGTGTTCGATCACCTGACGCGCGGCATCGCGCTGCTGCACGCCGGCAGCGAAGCGGATCGGCAGCGGCTGCGCCAGGAGATCATCCAGGCACTGCGCGGCGCGCTGCCGGCGCGCGCGCGCGGCGGGCGCTGCAGCGCCGCGCAGGCCTCGAGCAGCCGTGCGCAGTACCTCTCGGGCGTCGCGCGCATCAAGGAATACATCGCCGCCGGCGACGTCTACCAGCTGGTGCTCTCCAGCCGCTTCTCCGGCCGGCACGAACTGGATCCCTTCCAGGCGTACCGGGCGCTGCGCCTGATCAACCCCTCGCCCTACATGTACTACTGCGCGC
>JAPTUI010000671.1:7228-7534 GCA_028067895.1 Pseudomonadota bacterium
CCCCCGCCCTCCATGTTCTACCGCGCGCTCGGGGACGTCACGGTGGTCGGCTCCTCGCCCGAGGCGCTGGTGCGGCTGAACGACGGCGTCGCGCGGCTGCGGCCGATCGCCGGGACCCGGCCGCGCTCGGATGATCCGGTGACCGATCGGGCACGCGAGGCGGAACTGCGCGCCGACCCGAAGGAGAATGCCGAGCACGTCATGCTGGTCGACCTGGCGCGCAACGACCTCGGCCGGGTCGCGCAGGCCGGCAGTGTCACGGTCGAGCCGTACCGCTCGATCGAGCGCTACAGCCACGTGATGCAC
>JAPTUI010000264.1 GCA_028067895.1 Pseudomonadota bacterium
GAGCGCTTAAGGGCTGTCAGGAACAGCCCGATGAGCGGTCAGGGCGGGACTCTGAAGCCGATCAGAGTTTCGGCAGCGCCTCGAGCGCCGAGCACAGCGCCTCCACGTGCGTCGTCTCCTGGTTCCAGGCCGTCACCAGACGGGCAAGACCGGAACGTTCGGCTCCCCAGTCGTAGAACTCGAATCCGGCGGTACGCAGCGTGCGTTTGCCCTCGGCGCCGAGCCGCACGAAGACTTCGTTCGCCTCGACGGGCGCGATGAGCCGCGCACCGGCAGCCGCCCCGATGCGCTGCGCAAATCCGTTGGCGCGGGTCGCGTTGCGCCGCCACAGGTCGTTCTCCAGGTACGCCAGCAGCTGCGCGGAGACGAAACGGGACTTCGAGAGCAGGTGGCCGGCGCGCTTGCGGCGCAGTTCGAAATCGCGCACCAGGTTGGTGTCGAAGAACACGACGGCTTCGGCGGCAAATGCGCCGTTCTTGGTGGCGCCGAAGGACAGCACGTCGACCCCGGCCCGCCAGGTGACGTCGGCCGGGTGACAGTCGAGAAAGGTCAGGGCATTGGCGAAGCGCGCCCCGTCCATGTGCACCTTCAGGCCGTGCGCGTGCGCCACCTTGCACAGCTCGGTCAGTTCCTGCGGCCGGTACGCCGTGCCGAGTTCGGTCGCCTGGCTCACCGAGACGGCCGCCGGCTGCACCGTATGCACCGACACGGGATGCCCGTCGAGCGCCGCGGCGAGCGTCTCGGCGCTGAGTTTGGCATGCGCGCCCTCGAGCAGCATCAGCTGCGCGCCGCCGGAATAGAACGCCGGTGCGCCGCACTCGTCGCAGGCGATGTGCGCCTCGTGGTGCGCAAAAATCGCCCCGTACGGCGGCGTCAGCGTGGCGAGCGCGAGTGCATTGGCGGCGGTGCCCGTAGCGAGCGCGAATGCGCGCACCGGAGCGCCGAAGAATGCCCCGAGGGCCGCATCGAGCCGCTGCGTCCAGGGATCGTCTCCGTAGGCCACTTCCAGGCCGTGATTCGCGGCGGCCAGCGCCTCGAGCATCTCCGGGCAGGCGCTCGCCGTGTTGTCACTCATGAACCGCATGGTCTGCTGGGCCGTCATCGCACTGTCCCCTTCCAATCTAGATCCGCCATTTGAACGACCAGGCACCGAAGGCGAGGAATACCACCGTCACGGCGCCCAGATAGAGCAGGCTCGGGGCAATGGTGCCGATGCCGGCGCCGTAGAGCATCACTTCGCGGGCCGCATGCAGCAGTTGCGTCAGCGGCAGCGCATCGGCGACCCATCGCACCCACTTCGGCGAGCCGGCGAGGGAGAACCACACGCCTGAGAGCAGCATCATCGGCCAGGTGAGCAGATTGAGGATGCCGTTCACCAGCTCCTCGCTGGCAAAGCGTGCTGCGATGGTGAGCCCGAGCGCGATCATCGAGAGCGCCCCGAGCACCGTCAGCAGCAACAGCAGCGCGAGGCTCCCGGCGCTGTGGAAGTGGATCATCGCACCGACCGCCAGGTACAGCACCGTCGTGATCAGCACGATGATGGTCAGGCGCGAGAGCACCTGGGCGCTGAGGAACTCCAGTGCGGTGAGCGGCGTGGCATTGAGCCGCTTGAGAAATCCGCTCTGCCGGTAGCGCAGCACGACGTAGCCGACGCCGAACAGGCAGCTGAACATCATGTTCATGCCGAGAATGCCCGGGAACAGCCAGTCGAGGTAGCGCACCGCGTGACCGCTCACCGGGGCGCGCTGTGCGCCGGGATCGGCGGCGAGCAGCAGCTTCTCGGTGATGTAGCCTTTCGGGGAGTCGGTGTTCACCCAGTAGCGCGGCGGCCGTCCGGGCGCGAGCAGCAGATCGATGCGCTGGCGGCGCACCGCGTGCAGCCCGGCTGCGGCACTCTGGATGTCGATGAACTGCACGTACTGGGTGTGCAGGAAGGTATCGCCGTGCGCCGCTGCCGTCCCGCCGATGACGCCGACCTTGAACAGCGGCCGCGGCGGCCCGCCGAAGATGAAGCCCATGCCGATGATGATCGACACCGGCAGCAGCAGCGTGAACACCAGCGTGCCGCGGTCGCGCACGAACTCCAGGTTGCGCGCATGCCAGACGGACAGCAGACGTCGGATCATGCCCGTAGCTCCCGGCCGGTCAGCTCGAGGAACAGATCCTCGAGGTTCGGCGGACGAATGCGCAGGTTGCGCAGCGGCACATCGGCCGCGAGCAGCGTGCGCAGCGTGGCGTCGAGGTCATCGGTGGTGATCTCGATACGCGCCTCGCTCTCGATCATCTGCAGCGGCAGCGTGCGGGCGGCGGCCGGGACGTCCGCGCGCGGCAGCTCGAGGAGTACCGCCGCAAAGTGCTCCCGCAGCAGCGCCGCGGGGGTTCCCTGGGCGATGATGCGCCCGCGATCGACGATGGCGATGACGTCGCAGAGGATTTCGGCTTCCTCCATGTAATGGGTCGTGAGGATCATGGTCTTGCGCTGCGCCTTGATGGCGCGCACCAGTGACCAGAAGTTGCGCCGCGCCTGCGGGTCGAGGCCGGTGGTCGGCTCATCGAGGAACAGCACCTGAGGATCGTTCACCAGCGCGATTGCGAGCAGCAGGCGCTGCAGCTGACCGCCGGAGAGTTTGCGGTTGTCGCGCTCGGCGAGCGCCTCGAGCGAACACAGCTTGAGCAGCTCATCGATGTCGCGGCCGTGAGCGTACAGTCCGCGGAACATCGCGAGGCTCTGGCGCACGGTGAGGAAATTCTGCAGCGCCGTGGCCTGGAAGAGGATTCCGGCCTCCTCGCGGAAGCGTCTGCCGAGCGGCTCGCCCCGGTAGCGCACTTCGCCTGAGCTCGGGGTGAGGATCCCTTCCATGATCTCGATGGTGGTGGTCTTGCCGGCGCCATTCGGTCCGAGCAGCCCGAAGCACACGCCTTCCGGGACGCTGAAGGAAATGCCGTCGAGCGCAGTGACCCCGGGGTACTGCTTGACGAGGTCATGGACTTCGAGAATCGGTGAGGTCATGGCGGATCTGCTCGCTGCGCGCAGCGGCATCGTAGCCGATCGGAGGGCCGTGCGTCTGCCCGAGGCAGCGCGCCCGCACACTGGTAAAATGAATCCGTTCAGGAGACGGCGCGATGCGCCCGGCGGGTTGTGGCGTGATGGGTGAACTGGCGGCGCAATTGCCGCTGTGGTCCGAGCAGGACGCAGGATGGAGCGTGCGCGAGAGCAGGCGTGCGCGGCGTATGGTGGTCCGTGTGTTTCATTCCGGGCGCGTCGAAGTGGTCGTACCGGTGAAGACACCGCCGGGGTTGATCGCGACGTTTCTCGAACGGCATCGGCTGTGGATCGAGCGTAAGCGTGCCGAGGCGCGTCGCACGGCGGTCATCGCCGAGCCGTTTCCCCCCGCGCACATCGAGCTCGCGGCCTGTGCCGAGCAGTGGCCGGTGCACCTCGCCGGCGGCAGCGGGCGGTTGCGCGTCAGCCGTGCCGGCGGGCTGCTCACGGTGAGCGGGCAGAGCGGGGAGCCGGAGCAGCTGCGTCAGGCGTTGCGGCGCTGGCTGCTTCAGCGTGCCGGGGAAGTGCTCGAGCCGGCGCTCGCGGCCTGCGCCCGCGAGTTCGGCTTCAGTTACACGCGTGTGGCCATTCGTCGTCAGCGCTCGCGCTGGGGCAGCTGTTCGGTGTCCGGCACGATCAGTCTGAATGCCTGTCTGCTGTTCCTGCCGCCGCCGGTGGTGCGCTATCTGCTGATTCACGAGCTGGCGCATACTCGCCACATGAATCACTCGCGGCGGTTCTGGCAATGCGTGGCGGCCTGCTGCCCGGACTACCGGCCGCTCGACCGGGCGCTGTCCGAAGGCTGGCGCAGCGTGCCGGCGTGGGTGTTCGGCGAGGCGATTCCGTGAGCCCGAAGCGGCCCGACAAGGGCACGCGCGTCGATCTGTCGGGCGAGGCGATCCACTGGGATCTCGGCGAATCGCTGTCCTATGGACAGTACCTGCAGCTCGAGAAGGTGCTCGCTGCGCAACAGCCGCTGTCCACCGAGCACGACGAGATGCTCTTCATCATCGTGCACCAGGCGAGCGAACTGTGGATGCGTCTGATGCTGCACGAACTCAGCGACGTGCTCGAGTGCGTGCGGCGCGATGACCTCGGGCCGTCATTCAAGCGTCTGCAGCGCATCTCGCGCGTGCAGGCGCAGCTGCTCTCGAGCTGGGAAGTACTCTCGACACTGACCCCGGCCGAGTATTCGGCGTTCCGCAATGCGCTCGGCCGCTCCTCGGGGTTTCAGTCCTATCAATACCGGCTGCTCGAGTTCACGCTCGGCAACAAGAACGCCGAGATGATCAAAGTGCACCGGCGCGATCGGGCCGTGTACGCGCGTCTGGAGCGCGCGCTCGGCGCCCCCTCGCTGTACGACGAGGCGCTGCGATTGCTCAGCCGCCGCGGCTACGGGATTCCGGAGCGCTACCTGAACCGCGATTTCCGCGAACCCTACCGCCCGAGCAAGCAGGTGACCGGCGCCTGGCTCGGTGTCTACCACAATGCCGAGCAGGACTGGGACCTGTACCAGTTCGCCGAGCGGTTGATCGACCTCGACTACCAGTTCCAGCTGTGGCGGTTCCATCACCTGAAGACCGTCGAGCGCATCATCGGCTACAAGAGCGGCACGGGCGGCACCGGCGGGGTGTCCTACCTCGCCAAGGCACTGGAGCTGAAGTTCTTCCCCGAGCTGTGGCAGGTGCGCACGTCGATGTGAGCGGCTGCGGAGCCGTTCAGCGCCAGCGCTCGCAGGTCAGTCCCGCACGCGCTGCGGCGCGCCGGGCCCGTGCGCTGCCGTTGACCAGCACACCGTGCTCGACCTGCACCAGATGCGCAAGGTCCGCGGACGAGTTGCCATAAGCGCTCGCCGGGCCGGGCAGGCGGGCGCGCAGCGCCTGCAGACAATGCACCTTCTCCTCGCCCTGGCGGTTCGGCGTGCTGAGTCGTCCATCGAGACGCTCGGCGCGCCAGCGTACCCCGGTGCAGATCACCTCCTCGAACCCCAGCGCGCGGCCGATCACCGGCACGTACAGATCGGGGCTGGCACTCATGAGCACGAGCCGGTCGCCGGCCTGCGCATGCTCGGCGATCCGAGCGCGCGCCGCAGCGAACGTGCCCTGCGCCAGCAGTCGCGTCACGAACTGCTCGCTCCAGGCGTCGAGCTGCGAGCGGTGCACGCCGCCGAGCGCGCTGCGCATCAGGGCGGACTTCAACGGCCCGCGGCCGCACAGGCCGAGTGCGAAGCCGAGCAGTGCCGGCAGCACGCCGAGGGCGCGCGGAATGCGCCACGGATGGCGCAGCAGAAAGCCGAGCACATACGGAGCGAGGGTGTCGTGGCGGGTGATGGTCCCGTCGAGATCGAAGATCGCGAGCCGCATGGGCTGAGGTGCGCAAGGGGGGCGCCGGGGCCGCAGCGCTGCCGAATCCGGCGACGCTGCGGCCCGGGCCGGCCGTTCAGCCCTGGGCGGCGAGCTGGCGCAGCACGTACTGCAGGATGCCGCCGTGGCGGTAGTACTCGCGCTCCTTCGGCGTGTCGATGCGCACGCGCGCCTTGAACGCAATCGTCTTGCCGCCCTGCGGGTCGCGCGCCTGCACGCTCACCTCGCGATCCCCGGCGGCGAGGCCGGTGATCTCGAACACTTCCTTGCCGGTGAGGCCGAGGGACTTGGCGCTCTCGCCCGGCAGGAACTGCAGCGGCGCGACGCCCATGCCGATCAGGTTCGAGCGGTGGATGCGCTCGAAACTCTCGGCGATCACCGCGCGCACCCCGAGCAGCACCGTGCCCTTGGCCGCCCAGTCGCGCGAGGAGCCGGTGCCGTATTCCTTGCCGGCGAGCACCACCAGCGGGGTGTGCTCGGATTTGTAGCGCATGGCCGCATCGAAGATCGAGGCCTGCTCGCCACTCGGCAGGTGCACCGTGACGCCGCCCTCGACGCCCGGCACCAGCTGGTTGCGCAGGCGGATGTTGGCGAACGTGCCGCGCATCATCACCTCGTGGTTGCCGCGCCGCGCACCGTAGGAGTTGAAGTCCTTCGGCTGCACGCCGTGCTCCTCGAGGTAGCGGGCCGCCGGGCTGTTCTTGGCGATGTTGCCGGCCGGGGAGATGTGATCGGTCGTCACCGAATCACCGAGCACCGCCAGCGCGCGCGCACCCTGGATGTCCGCGAGCGGCGGCGGCGTGTCGGTCATGCCATCGAAGTACGGCGGGTTCTTCACGTACGTCGAGTGCTCGTCCCAGCTGTAGATCTTGCCGGCCGGCACCTTGATTGCGCGCCAGTGCTCATCGCCCTCGAACACGCTCGCGTAGCTGTCCTGGAACATCTTCGAGTCGATCGACTGAGCGAGCGCCTGCTGCACTTCCTGATCGCTCGGCCAGATGTCCGCCAGATACACCGGCTTGCCGGCGCTGTCGGTGCCGAGGGCATCCTTGCTGAGGTCGATGTCGAGCGTGCCGGCGAGCGCGTAGGCGACCACGAGCGGCGGGGAGGCGAGGAAGTTCATGCGCACCTCGGGGTGCACACGGCCCTCGAAGTTGCGATTGCCCGAGAGCACCGAGCAGGCGGTGATGTCGCCGGCCTTCACGGCCGCGGAGAGCTCCGGTTTCAGCGGCCCGGAATTGCCGATGCAGGTGGTGCAGCCGTAGCCGACCAGCTCGAAGCCGACTGCGGCCAGATCGCCGAGCACGCCGGCCTTGCGGAAGTAGTCGGTGACCACGCGCGAGCCGGGTGCGAGGCTGGTCTTCACCCACGGCTGGGCCGAGAGCCCGTGCTGGCGCGCCTTGCGCGCCAGCAGGCCCGCGCCGAGCATCACTGACGGGTTGGAGGTGTTGGTGCAGCTGGTGATCGCCGCGATCAGCACCGCGCCGTCCTTCAGCTCGAAGTGCTTGCCGTCGAGGTCGACCTCGGCGGTGCCCTTGGCCTGCGGGGCGCGCGCGGCGCGTTCCTCGGCGCTCTTTTGCGCCTGGGTGCGGTAGATGCTCTGCGCGGACTTCAGCGGCACGCGGTCCTGCGGCCGGCGCGGACCGGCGAGGCTCGGCTCGACCGAGCCCAGATCGAGCTCGAGCACGTCGGTGTATTTCGCCTCCGCGGCGCCGGTGCGGCGCCAGAAGCCCTGGTGCTGCGCGTACGCCTTGACCAACTCGATCCGATCGCGCGGTCGGCCGGACAGCTCGAGGTAACGGACCGTCTCCTCGTCGATCGGGAAGATGCCGCAGGTGCTGCCGTACTCGGGCGCCATGTTGGCGATGGTGGCGCGGTCGGCGAGCGGCAGGTTGGCGAGTCCGTCGCCGAAGTACTCGACGAATTTGTCGACCACGCCGCGCTTGCGCAGCATCTCGGTGAGGGTGAGCACGAGGTCGGTCGCGGTGGCGCCGGGCTTCAGCCGCCCGGTGAGGCGCACGCCGATCACCTGCGGGATGAGCATGGTCACCGGCTGGCCGAGCATCGCCGCCTCGGCTTCGATGCCGCCGACGCCCCAG
>JAPTUI010000099.1:0-6761 GCA_028067895.1 Pseudomonadota bacterium
TCCTCGAGCCCGACGGAACGCTGCGTGTGAACGAGATCAATACCCTGCCGGGATTCACCGCCATCTCGATGTACCCGAAACTCTGGGAGCTCTCCGGCATCGCGCCGCGCGCCCTGGTGACGCGGCTGATCGATCTGGCGCTCGCGCGAAGCCGGCGCCGCGCGGCGCTGCGGCGCAGCGCCCGGAACCCCGAATGATGAAGCTCTATCTGAATCCCGCCTCCCCCTTCGCGCGCAAAGTGCGCATCAGCGCGCTCGAACTCGGTCTTGCCGAGCGCATCGAGTTGATCGAGGTGAGCCTCTCCCCGGTTCAGCCCCACCACGGACTGCGCTCGCACAATCCGCTCGGCAAGATCCCGGCGCTCGTCACCGAGGCGGGCGAGGCGCTGTATGACTCTCCGGTGATTTGCGAGTACCTCGATGCGCTCGCCGGCGGGGATCACCTGTGGCCGGCCGCCGGCCCGGGGCGCTGGCGCGCGCTGCGTCGCCAGGCGTTGGCCGACGGCCTTGCCGATGCCGCCATCCTGATGCGCTACGAACTGCTCATCCGCCCCGAAGGGTTGCGCTGGAGCGAGTGGCTCGACGGACAGCGCCTGAAGGTGCGCACCGCGCTCGAGGCCCTCGAGGCCGAGCCGCTCGACGGACCGTTCGACATCGGTGCGATCTCCATCATGTGTGCGCTCGAGTACCTGGAATTTCGCTTCCCCGAGGAACGCTGGCGCGAGGGTCGGCCGCAGCTCGCCGCCTGGCACGCGAGGCTCAGCCTCCGCCCTTCCGTCGCCTCGACCCGTCCGGCCTAGGCCGCCGCGCGCGCCGACTCGCCGCCGAGCTCGCGGGTCAGCTCGCCGAGCAGGGTCCCGAGCTCTCCGGCCATCACGGTGAAGTCCAGATCGAACTGCTCGAGCGGATCGATCTCACCGCCGTCCTCGCGCTCCGGGGCCATTTCGAGGAACTGCAGCCGTTTGATGCCGAGCTTCTCGGTGAGCACGAAGGCAATGCGGCCGTTCCAGGTCAATCCCAGCTGGGTCGGCCGCTTACCGGCGCTCAGGTGCGTGCGAATGTCCTGGCCGTCGAGCGGATGGTGCCGATAGCGGATGGTCGCCTTCTGCGCATCTGCGGACTGCAGCTCCAGGTCCTGCTCCAGCGAAAAGGGGCCGGGCGCACCGCGCTGCAGCCACGCGGCCATCGAGCCGCTCACCGAACGCTCCGTGTCCCACATCTGCACGGCGAGACTCTCGAGCGTATCGCGCAGCGTCTCAATCAACTCCTCGGCGCGAGTGGCACTGGCACTGTCGACCACCAGCCAGCCCGCGTCGGCATCGATCCAGGCTCGGATCACCGTCCGCCGCGTGAGCGCACGGGCGCGCAGCTCGTCCGCCACCTGCAGCTTCAGTGCGCGCATCTGCCGGCGGCCGACCGGAAAGCCCTGTGTCTCGGCCTGCTCGGCGGCGCGCCGCTCGGCCTCCTGACGGATGACGGACGCCGGCAGCAGCTTCTGGTCGATGCCGAGCGCGAGCAGGTGCTGCGTGCCGACCGTGTGCAGCAGCCGTCCGGACGGTGACGGCGCCACCCAGCCGCGGCTGCGCATCTGCAGCGTGCTGCACGGCTGCAGGGGGATCCGTCCGAGTGCGGCCTCCAGATCGGCCGCCGTCCAGTTCCATTCCGGCGGCAGCCGGTACACGGTGAGATTCTTGAACCACATGATCGCAATGCCGACGCAAAAGATCGCGAGTATAGCGACCCACAGCCGATCCCGCCCCCTGGAAGCTCACACCCCGCTCGCACGCATTGCGCGGCTTCTGTAGCCTAGGGGCGAGGCAGGACCCGAGACCCGGGAGTCACAAAGCGCTCAACGCATGAATGCACGGTCTTGGCTCGTATTCGTGGGCCTCGGCATCGTCTGGGGATTGCCGTATCTGTTCATCAAACTCGCCGTGCGCGAGCTCTCCCCATTCGATGTCGCCTGGGGCCGCATCACGCTCGCGGCGCTTCTGCTCGCACCGCTCGCCTGGCGGCGCGGCACGCTCTCGGCGCTGCGCACGCACGCCACGGCCGTCAGCGCATTCGCGGTCCTGGAGTTCGTGCTGCCCTACTCGCTCATCGCCGCGAGCGAGCGCTCGATCCCCTCGTCGGTCGCCGGCATCCTGATCTCGGGCGTCCCGCTCGCCACCGTACCGGCCGCGCGGCTGTTCGGGCTGCACGAGCCGCTCGGAACGCGGCGCTGGAGCGGACTGCTGGGAGGCCTGCTCGGGGTCACGGTCCTGCTGGGGTTCGGCAGTGTCACGGGCCTGCGCGGCTGGATCGGCGTCGCCGGCATGGTGCTCGTCACGCTCTGCTACGCAACCGGGCCGATGGTGGTCCAGCGCCACCTGCACGAAGTCGACTCACTCGGGGCGCTCGCCGCCAGCCTCATCGTGGCGAGCGGGGTGCTCGTGATTCCGGCGGTGCTGACACTGCCTGCGCGAGTGCCGAGCACCCTCGCGCTCGGTTCCGTCGCTTTCCTGGGCACCATCTGCACCGCGTTGTCGATGCTCGGGATGTTCTACCTGATCAAGCGGGCCGGTGCGGCCCGCACCGCGGTGGTCACCTACATCAATCCGGTCATCGCCGCGGCGCTCGGCGTATTCGTGCTGCACGAGCGCATCGGCTGGGCCGGTCCGCTCGGGCTGCTCCTGATCCTGCTCAGCGTCTGGATGGCGACGCACCGCGGTCCGCCGGCACGCGCGCCGGCCGCCGAACCCGGCTGAACGTACCGCGCCGCCCGAGCCCCAAAAACGACAGCGCCCGGTGCCGCCGCCAAGCGGCACCGGGCGCCGTACACGAACCCGGAATGTCAGTGCTTTCCGGTCCAGACTCTGTGATGCATGGAGCCAGGCATCATGCTACTCGAGAGGTGGTGCATGATCCACAGCGACCCGATCATGATGATCCCGACCATCAACACCGTATACAGCAGTGCCGTCAGATTCCAGCGCTGCTCCTGCGAGTTGTTCACGTGCAGGAAGTACACGACGTGCACCACGATCTGCGCCACCGCGAAAGCCGCGATCAGCACGCCCGTGCCGATACCCGAGTGACCCATCACCAGGGCGAACGGCACTGCCGTGAGCAGGATCGCCAGAACGAACCCGATGACGTACTGCTTCTGCGAGGGACCGTGACCCGAACCGTGCGCGCCATGCGCACCGTGCGGCCCGTGTCCGGCCAGTGCTTCGTTTGCGACGTTCATTAGTGGGCCACTCCGAACAGGTAGACCAGAGAGAACACTCCCACCCAGATGATGTCGAGGAAGTGCCAGAACAGGCTCAGGCAGTTCAACCGCGCCCGGTTCGTCTCCGTGAGTCCCTTGCGCAGCACCGCCACCATCATCACGACCATGAAGATCAGGCCGCAGGTCACGTGCAGACCGTGCGTGGCAACGAGCGTGAAGAAGCTCGAGAGGAACGCGCTGTGGCTCGGGCCGGCCCCGATCGCCACCATGTGGGCGAACTCACGCACCTCCATGGTGACGAAGCCCGCGCCGAGCAGGAAGGTCACGCCGAGCCAGCCGACCGTGGCGTTGCGGTTGTTCGCGTTCATTGCGAGCGTCGCCAGACCGCAGGTGAAGCTGCTGAACAGCAGGAACATCGTCTCGGTGAGCACGCTCGGCAGGTCGAACAGCTGAGCGCCGCTCGGCCCGCCGGCCGTGTGGCCGTGCAGCACCGCATAGGTGGCGAACAGCCCCGAGAACAGCAGGCAGTCGCTCATCAGGTAGATCCAGAACCCGAGCTGGATCGTCGAGGCGACGTCATGGTGGTGCTCGACCTGGAAATCGACGGCATCGCCGGACCGTCGCAGCCCGCGCAGCGCGTCGGCCGCGTGGTCTGCATAGCCCGGCTTCAGCGCCGCCGAGCCGTTCTGCATGAGAAGAGTTTCGTTGGACATCGATTACACGCTCCCCGCTTTGACGCGGTCGTACAGCGCCTCGGACTTCCTGACCTCATCAGCGCCGATGTGATAGTCCCGATCGTCATCGAAGGCGTGGCGGATCAGCGTGGCGACGGTCGCGGCGAAGCCGGCGATCACGAGCCACCAAATCTGCCAAACCAGCGCGAAACCCGTCACGAACATGCAGCCGGCCATGATGAAGCCGGTCGCCTTGTTGCGCGGCATATGAATCGGCACGAACGTGGAGCCCTTCAGGTCCACCCCGCGCTTCTTCATGTCCCAGTACGCGTCGCGCTCACGCACGATCGGGATCCGCGCAAAATTGTAGGCAGGTGCCGGAGAAGGCAGCGACCACTCCAAGGTTCGCCCGTTCCAAGGGTCGCCCGTCGTGTCGCGCAGCTTCTCGCGCTGCTTGAACGTCACCACCAACTGCAGCACCTGCGTGCCGATGCCGAGCGCAATGATGCCGGCACCCACAGCCGCAATGATGAACAACGGATGCCAGGCGGCGACGTTGTAATGGTCCATGCGGCGAGTCGCGCCCATCAGGCCGAGCGCATACAGCGGCATGAATGCCACGTAGAAGCCCACGAACCAGAACCAGAACGCCAGCTTGCCGAGCCCTTCGTGGAGGCGAAAGCCTGTGATCTTCGGGAACCAGTAGGACACGCCGGCGAAAATGCCGAACACCACCCCGCCGATGATCACGTTGTGGAAGTGCGCGATCAGGAACAGGCTGTTGTGCAGCACGAAGTCCGCGGGCGGCTCGGCGAGCAGCACGCCGCTCATGCCGCCGATCGTGAAGGTGATCAGGAAGCCGAGCGTCCAGAGCATCGGGGTGTCGAAGCGCACCCGTCCGCGGTACATGGTGAAGATCCAGTTGAAGATCTTCACGCCCGTTGGCACCGCGATGATCATGGTCGTGATGCCGTAGAAGGCATTCACGGCCGGCCCCGCCCCCATGGTGAAGAAGTGGTGCAGCCACACCAGCATCGAGAGCACCGCAATCGCCATGGTGGCGTACACCATCGAGGCGTAGCCGAACAGCGGCTTGCTGGAGAACGTCGGCACGATCTCGGAGAACACCCCGAATAGCGGCAGGATGAGGATGTACACCTCCGGGTGTCCCCAGATCCAGATGAGGTTGATGTACATCATCGGATCGCCGCCGAGGGAGTTCGTGAAGAAGTGCATCCCCAGGTAGCGGTCCATCGTCAACAGTCCCAGTGTGACGGTGAGGATCGGGAACGCCACCACGATCAGCACGCTGGCGCAGAGCGAGGCCCACACGAACACCGGCATGCGGGTCATCTTCATGCCCGGGGCGCGCATCTTCAGAATCGTCGCGATGAAGTTCACGCCGGTGAGCGTCGTGCCGATACCGGAGATCTGCAGGGCCCAGATGTAGTAGTCCACCCCGACGCCCGGACTGAAGTGCAGCTCCGAGAGCGGCGGGTAGGCGAGCCAGCCGGCGCGCGAAAAGTTACCGATGGCGAGGGAGATGTTCACCAGTACGGCGCCGGCGGCGGTCAGCCACAGGCTGAAGTTGTTCAGCAGCGGGAACGCCACGTCGCGCGCGCCGATCTGCAGCGGCAGGATGCAGTTCATCAGGCCGATGATGAACGGCATCGCCATGAAGAAGATCATGATCGTGCCATGCGCGCTGAACACCTGGTCGAAGTGTTCCGGCGGCAGGTAGCCCATGTTGCTGCCGTAGGACAGCGCCTGCTGGGAGCGCATCATGATCGCGTCGGCAAAGCCGCGCAGCAGCATGATGAAGGCGAGGATCATGTACATGATCCCGATCTTCTTGTGGTCGACCGAGGTCAGCCACTCGCTCCACAGGTATTTCCATTTACCCAGGTACGTGATGGTGCCGAGCACCGCAATGACGCACAGCACCATGAAGGCGACTGCGCCCATGACGATCGGGATGTTGAAAGGGATGGCGCTGAGCGTCAACTTACCAAACATTCTCACTTACTCCCACGGGCCGGCGCAGGCGCCGAGGCGCTCGCCAGCAATTGACCGGAGCGGAACTTACCCGCCAGGATCTGCTCGAAGAGACTGGGCATGACGTGCGAGTAATACGTCACCGGAACGTTTTCGCTCGGCTTGTCGAGCGCGACGTACTGCGCGGCGTCGAGGTGCTGGCTCGAGGCCGAGACCTTGGCGACCCACTGCTTGAAGTTCGCCGGAGTCATCGAGATCGCCTTGAAGGTCATGCCCGAGAAGCCGTTGCCGCTGAAGTTCGCGGAAATGCCGCGGAAGGTGCCGGTGCGGCTGGCCACCAGGTTGTCCGAGGTCTGCATGTTCGCCATCGCATAGATCTGGCTGCCGAGGCGCGGAATGAAGAACGAGTTCATCACCGTGGCGGAGGTGATGTGGAAAATCACCGGCACGCCCACGGGCATGGCCACCTCGTTCACCGAGGCGATGTGCAGGTCCGGGTAGATGAACAGCCACTTCCAGTTCATCGCCACCGCCTCGACGTGGATCGGCTGGGCCGGTGAGGCAATGTGGCGGAAGGGGTCGAGCTTGTGCGAACTGCGCCAGGCGATCACGCCCAGGATCGACACGATGATGACCGGAATGGTCCACATCACCACTTCGATGCGCGTCGAGTGCGACCACTCCGGCTCATAGCGCGCCTTGGTGTTCGAGGCACGATAGTGCCAGGCGACCAGCACGACCAGCACGATCACCGGGGCGACCACCACCAGCATCAGGCCGGTTGCCGTATAGATGATCGAGCGTTCCGCCATGCCGATGGGGCCGGCTGGATGCAGCAGTGCACCGTGGCAGCCGGCCAGCAGCACAGTTGCCGCCACCGGC
>JAPTUI010000099.1:6771-7463 GCA_028067895.1 Pseudomonadota bacterium
AAGACGACAGAATCGAGACCAAAAGTTGCGCATGATGTGGGGGCGAATATCAGCCTTGTTTCGAACGGCGAGAGGATGCCCCTCAGTCCCCGCCAAATCCTTAGCGTTCCCTGAATCGCGCTTAATCTTTCTTAATTAATGCCGGCAGGGCTTGCGACCGGCCCGTGCCGGCGTGTACATAGGCCTGTGGCGTGATTTTAGTCACGCTTCCAGGGCGGCCGTCATGGCCTCGTCCTCGCTCCAGCGAGCACCGCTGTCCATCAGCGCCTCGAGCCGCTGGGGTGCCAGCGCGATGCGCAACTGCTGCAGAATCCCCGCTTCGATCATGAGCTTCGCCGGACTGCGGCCAGCGAACTCTTTGGAAAAGAACGCGTGCGCGTAGCCGATGAACTGCGCGGCCCGTTCGAAGCGCTCCTGGCGTGCTGCGATCGTCGCCAGGTGCTGCATGCCACCGGCGATCAGCACCGTATCGAGTTCGCTGTCCTCGGCGAGGGGCAACCCCTCGCGCAGCGCCGCGCTCGCCGCGTCGATCTCACCGTGGGCGATGAGGTAACCGGCCATGTTGCACAGCGCATGCCCGAGCAGCCCCGTGCGCCGTGCCGCGCGCGCCAGCGCGATCACTTCGCGCGCGCCGGCAATGGCCGCATCGATGCGCCCTTCGGCGAACTGCCCCTCGGCTTTGTAGATGAGCG